>JAEXUU010000433.1 GCA_023452965.1 Pseudomonadota bacterium
GACGACTTCCGCTTCGCCTGAGGCGTCGGAAACTCCTGCACGCAAACCAGAAGGGCGCCCGAAACGGCGCCCTTCTTCTATGGGCCGGAGGCAAGTGGCTCTCCCAGAGTTTCGTGGGCAGGAGGGCTCAGCGCCTCACCACCCGCAGGCAGGCACCTTGGACCTGCCCAGATTCGATAGCCGTTCGCGTCTATGCGAGGCAGGCCAGCTGACGACGCAGAGTTCGGCGACCGCGCGCGCTTGAAACATGATTCAGGCGGATCGGTACCCCGGTCCGCAGGTCAAGGTTCGATCGAAAGCGAAGCGCTTCGGTAGGTTCGCGTTTCGAAGCTCTGGCCGCGATGCAAATGTCGCAGATCGCGTTGGTTGCTCCGGCCCGGTGCCAGCCTTCGCTGCGCAGATGCGGACGCCGGGCATTCATTTGCCAACAGAAGGCGGTGGCAGGCCGACGGTCGCAGCCTCTGACGAGACCGGAATCCGATCGACACCAGATATGGCGCGCCCCGCTGGCGCAGCTGCCGGTCCGCGCATCGGCGCATACAGATGCAAGCGTGCGTAGGCCAAAGCACTGATGCTGCCACCTGGCGGCGCGTCGTCGAAGAGTGACGATCGTCGTCTTGCTCTTCATCGCGGCAGCTTTTCAGGCCTTGAAGGGATGATGGATCCGCGGCCGAGCCTTTGCCCTTGCCGATATCCAGGCGCTCGACATTGCGGTGCCGCTTGCCCGAAGCGCACGGCGCGTCGACTGAGCATAGAAGAAGGGCGCCGTTTCGGGCGCCCTTCTGGTTTGCGTGCAGGAGTTTCCGACGCCTCAGGCGAAGCGGAAGTCGTCTTGGGCGAGGCTGGAGAGCTGGATGCCCTTCAGGGTGAGGGTGGTGTCGGCGTCGACGGTGAAGACCGTGTCGGCGCCGAGCTGTGCCGCGCTCTCCATGGCGGCCTCGAAATCGGCGAAGAGCCCGACCGAGAACTCCAGCACGTCCGAGGACGAGCCCGAGGTCTTGAAGTCGGTGATCACGTCCTTGCCGAAGCCGGCCGCGAAGACGAAGACGTCATGGCCGGAGCCGCCGGCCAGGATGTCGTCGCCGGCGCCGCCCTCGATCCGGTCGTCGCCCGAGCCGCCGTCGATCACGTCGTTTCCGGCGCCGCCGCGGACGAGGTCGTCGCCCGAGCCGGCATCGATCACGTCGTCGCCTTCGCCGCCCTCGACGCGGTCATTGCCGGAGCCGGCCCTGATCACGTCGTTGCCGGTCCCGCCGAAGACGTCGTCATCGCCCGAGCCGCCGTCGAGCGCATCGTCGCCTTCGCCGCCCCAGAGCGTGTCGTTGCCGGCGCCGCCCTTCAGCGTGTCGTTGCCGGCGCCGCCATCGAAGGCATCGTCGCCATTGCCGCCGGTGACGACATCGTTGCCGGCGCCGAAGAGCAGCTTCTCGATATTGCTGAAGCTGTTCGTGCCGATGCCTTCGCCCGAGGCCTTGCCGGCGGCAAAGTCGACGCTGATCGCCCCGGTCGCGGCCGAGAGGTCGAGCGTGTCGAAGCCGTCGCCGCCATCGATCACGTCATGACCCGCTCCGGCGACGATCAGGTCGTCGCCGCCACCCGCCCGGATCACGTCGTCGCCGGCGCCGCCGACGAGGCGGTTGGCGCCGTCATCGCCGATCAGGGTGTCGTTGCCGGAGCCGCCGATGACGTTCTCGATCGAGATCAGCTCGTCCTCGCCGCTCTCGTCGCCGAAGGCGATGCCCTGCGACAGGTCGACGGTGACGCCG
Organism: Pseudomonadota bacterium; assembly: GCA_023452965.1. The sequence goes on from JAEXUU010000433.1 coordinate 1,767, forward strand.
GCGGTGTCGTCGGAATAGTCGGCGGTGTCGTTGCCATCGCCGCCATCGAGCCGGTCGTCCTCGGCGCCGCCGGCCAAGACGTCGTCGCCCGCGCCGCCGAACAGCAGATCGTCGCCGGCGCCGCCCTTGAGGACGTCGTCGCCATCCTCGCCATGCAGCTCGTCATCGCCGTCGCCGCCATCGACCACGTCGTTGCCCGCTCCGGCCTGAACCAGATCGTCGCCCGCACCGGCCAGGATCACGTCGTCGCCGACCGTCCCGACAAGCGCGTCGTCGCCAGGCGTGCCGACCGGGACGTAAGGCGCGACCGTGACCGTGACGGTCGCGCTGGCAGTGCCGCCCTTGCCGTCAAAGACGGTGTAGCCGAACGAGGCCTCGCCGGAGAAGCCGTCGGCCGGGGTGAAGACGATCCGGCCTTCAGCATCGAGCACGACGCTGCCGCCGATGCCGGCCGCGACCGACTGGATCACCAGCGTGTCGCCGTCCGCGTCGCTGTCGTTGGCGAGCAGCGCCGCCGGGTCGATCAGCAGCGCAGCGCCATACGCCGTGCCGAGCCCGGCATCGTCTCCCGCAACCGGAACCGCGTTCGGCGGGTTGATGGTCAGACTGACCGTGGCCTCGCTGGTGCCGCCGCGCCCGTCAGTCACCTGCACGGTGAAGCTGTCCTCGCCAGTGAAGCCGTTGGTCGGCGTGTAGCGATAGGTGCCGTCCGTTTAGACGAAGACCGTGCCATGCGCCGCGCCCTGCTTGAGGCTGAAGATCAGCGCCGAGCCGGTATCCGGATCCGACGCCGCGACCTGGCCGGTGACCAGGGTGTCCATCAGGCCGACGGCCTCGCCGTTCGTCGCCATCGGAGCGTGATTCACCGGCAGGGTGTCGCCGGCATCGGCGATCTTGACGAAGTGGACATCGTCGAGCGCCACGCCCGCACCCCAGGAGTCCTTGACGCCGGTATCCATGAATTCCAGCCGGTTGGAGCCGTTGCCGGAGCCGCCCTTCACCTCGAAGCTCAGCGTCGTCCAGCTCGCGCCGGTCTGCGGCGGCAGGCCGTCGAAGATGACCTCGCCATTCCACAGCACGATGATGCCGTCATCATAGCGCCCGGTATCGGAGTCCGAGAGCGAGAAGCTGACCCGATAGGTCGCGCCGGTTTCCGCCAGCGAGATCGTCTGGCCGATCTTGTTGCGGGCAGACTGGCCGGCACCGTCCATGTCGATCCAGATCCGGCCATCCTTGGCAACGACGCCGCCGTAATTGTCGAGGTGCTGCTCGATGCGCTTGAAGTTGACATTGGTCCAGCCGAGGATCTGGCCGTCCAGGTTCCGGTAACCCCAGTCGGATCCGCCATTGTAGTTGCCGGACTCGCTGACGTCCTCGAAGCTGCCGTTGATGATGAGATCGGTGCCGATCGCCACCGAGGAGGTCGAGGACTTGACCGTCAGATCGAAGGTCGCGGTGTCCTTGCCGCCACGCCCGTCATCCACCAGGAAGGTGAAGCTGTCCGCGCCGCTGAAGCCGGCATTGGGCGTGTAGCGATAGGTGCCGTCCGTATAGACGAAGACCGTGCCGTTGGCCGGACCTGTGGCGAGGCTGTAGATCAGCGCGGTGCCGGCATCCTGATCCGAGGCGGAAAGCGCGCCGGTGAACACGGTGTCCTTCATGCCCTCGGCCTGGCCGTCGGCCGCCACCGGAGCCTGGTTCGCCGGCAGGCTGTCGCCGACATTGGCGATCTTGACGAAGCGGACGTCGTCGAGCGCCGCACCGGCGCCCCAGGAATCCGAGACGCCCTTGTCGATGAACTCGAGCCGGTTCTTGCCGTCACCGGAGCCGCCCTTCACCTCGAAGCTCAGCGTCGTCCAGCTCGCGCTGGTCTGCGGCGGCAGGCCGTCGAAGATGACCTCGCCATTCCACAGCACCTTGACGCCATCGTCGAAATTCGTCCGGTCGGAGTCGGAGAGCGAGAAGCTCACCCGATAGGTCGCTCCGGTCTCGACATGAGCGATCGACTGGCCGATCCGGTCGACGGTCGTGCCCGTCTGCGAATGGTCCATGTCAATCCAGATCCGGCCGTCCTTGGCGACGACGCCGCCGTAATTGTCCCAGTGCTGTTCGATGCGCTTGTTGTTGACGTTGGTCCAGCCGAGGATCTGGCCGTCCGGATTGCGGTAGCCCCAGTCATTGGGGCCGTTATTGCCGGAGGATTCGCTGAGGTCCTCGAAGCTGCCGTTGACCATGAGATCGGTGCCGAGAAGGATGCCCTGCGCGACGGTGAAGTTGACGACGGACTCGACGATGCCGCCATGCCCGTCATTCACCAGATAGCTGAAGCTGTCGGCGCCGGTGAAGCCGGCAGCCGGCGTATAGCGGTAGCTGCCGTCGGCATTGAACACGAGCGTGCCATTGGCCGGCCCGTCGCCGAGGCGGAAGGTCAGCGCGTCGCCATTGGCGTCGGTGGCCACGACCTTGCCGCTGAACGGGACCTCCTGGCTGATGACGAGATCTATCTCCTGGGTCTCGGGCGCGACATTGCCCGGCACCGGCATGACCGGATCGGCGATCTTCACGAGACGCAGGTCGGCCAGCGTCGCGCCGAAGCTCTCGCCCGCGCCTTCGAAGACGAGGTCGTTCGAGCCATCGCCGGTTCCGCCGGTGACCATGAAGTGGAACTTGCCGCCGGTCGGGGAGGGGACGCCCTCATAGACCACCTGGCCGCCCCAGAGCACGCGCACGCCGTCCTCGCCCATCGGCAGGTCGGCAAGCGAGAAGCTCAGGCGATAGACCGCTCCGGTCTCGACGCTGTCGATATCGTAGGACAGGGTGCCCTCGGGGAAATCGCCGGCGGCGACGAGATCGGTGCCGACCACCACCGACGAGGGGATGGCGAAGGCGGGCGCGTTGTCGAGCACGCCCTGAAGCTCCGGCAGCACCGCAGCAACCTCGGCGTCCGTGCCCTCCACGGCCAGGGCCGCGAGCTCGGCGCCGGTCAGCGTGAAACCGTCGGCGGTCGTGATCGAGGCCGGCTGATGCGCGGGATCGACGCCATCGAGCAGGACGATCGCATCGCTACCCGCGCGGATGATCAGGTTGTTGCCGCTGCGGATGACGCTGAACCCGGCCGGGGCAATGCCGTCGAAGAGGATCGTGCTGGTGCTGTCGAGAGAGATCAGGTCGATGCCGTCGCCGGCGCGGAAGACGATCTGGTCCCCCGTCGCGACGATGACGTCGTTGCCGGCGCCGCCGACGAGAATGTCCGAACCGGTGCCACCGGCGAGGTAGTCGCTGCCGGAGCCGCCGAAGAGCTTGTCGTCACCGGCGCCGCCGAAGAGCAGGTCCCTGCCGGCATCGCCATAGAGAACGTCGTCGCCGAGGCCGCCGCGGACGATGTCGTCACCCGACATGGCATAGATGACGTCCTTGCCCGTGCCGCCGTTGATCTCGTTGCCCTGGTCGGTGCCGTAGGCGACCTCGGCATTGTTCAGGAGCTTCTCGAGGGCCGGGCGGGCGAGCTGCGTGTTGTCGTTGATGATGCCGTCCACGCCGAGGTTGAGGGCGTTGCGGACATCGTTCTCGTTGCCCGCGACGGTCCAGCCATTGACCTTGAGGCCGGCGGCCTGGGCGGCCGCGACCGTCTCGGCGGTGATCAGCGCCATCTGGGGCGCGAGGCCGTCGAGCTCGCCCATGGAACCCTGCGGGCTCGTCGCGTTCGCGATCTTGGCGTCGGTGATGTTGTCCGTCAGCCAGACCAGCGGGAAATCGACCTGGTACTTGTTGTCCATCAGGTCGCGGAGGACCTTGTGGTCGGTCGCGAAGGTCTGGAAGACGATCCGCTCGGGATCGGCGAAGTCGGCAGCGACGAGGTTCGAGAGCATGGCGTCGTAGGTCGCGTGGCCCGAGCTCTTGGTCTCGACCAGGATGCCGAGCTTGCGGCCGGTCTCGATTTCCATCCGCTTGGTCAGCGCGATGATTTGCTCGAAGGTGATGACGCCCGGCACCAGTGCGCGCACCTCGGCCAGCGTCATGTTCGCGATGCCGCCGGGAAGGTCGTCGTGATAGCTGACCAGTGCGCCGTCCTTGGTCAGGCGAAGGTCGATCTCGATGAAATCCGCGCCGTATTTGAAGGCCCACTCATAGGCCTCGGTTTCGTTGTCGGTGTAGGGGTTGGTGCCGCGATGGGCGTAAAGAACGGGCTGGTCAGCCATGGCTCATCTCCAGAAACAGGCGATAGTCGATCGTTCCCGGCAGCGGGATCGCTGCGGGCATGCGTGAAGAACGGTGCTTGATGGCGAGCCGCGCCTGCCGGGCGCGGTCTCTTCTCGTCGGGCTACGGCCTCACGGCCGCCTCCGCGCTGTTGACGAACTGGACGCCGGACTCGTCCAGCATCTGCCGGATGGCCCCCGGCGGTTCCGTGTCGCAGAACACCGCGGTGACCTGGTCGATGCGCCCGCCATGGACATGGGCCGGGCGCGTGAACTTCGAGGAATCGAGGACGAGATAGGATCTGCGGCAGTTGCGCAGCATCGCTTCGCGGGCGCGGACCTCCTCCTCCGAAAAGTCGAGCAGGGAACCGTCCTCGTCGATGCCACCGACGCCGAAGATCGCGATATCGACCTTGTAGGAGGCGAAGAAGGCGTCGACCGTCGCGCCGCAGACGTCGAGATCGCCGCCGCGCACCGTGCCGCCGGCGATCGCCAGCGAGAAATCCGAGTTCTGCCCGACCATCACCGCGAGTGGCAGGTTGTTGGTCACGATCTTGAGCTGCCGGTGCGCAAGCAGGGCCTCGGCGACGAATTGCGTGGTGGTGCCGATGCCGAGCGAGATCGACTCGCCGTCTGCCACCCGGCCGGCGACGGCGGCGGCGATGGCCTGCTTGGCTTCACGATGCAGCACGCGCCGATCCTTGAAGGTGAGGTTGCCGCTCCGGGCGAGGCTCTCGATGCCGCCATGACGCCGTCTGGCGACGCCCTGATCGCAGAGGGCGACGAGGTCGCGGCGGATCGTCTGCGTGGCGACCGCGAAATGCGTGGCCAGCTCTTCGACGCTGATGAAGTCCCGGCTGCGCAGCATTTCGGCGATCGCCATCTGCCGCCCGTCGGAGCCCAGCGCGATGTTCATATGAATGCCGTTCGTGTTCATATGACTGCGATAGCGCTGCTCCGTGACGCTCATGCGACAGTTAATCGTTTCTGAAGGTCGACTCTGAAAAAGAATCGACGAAGTCTTGCGAGCCTTCGGGAACAATAAAAATTTTAGACGAGGAGAAATACTGAGGCGGCAAACATGCCGGGTCTAGGGTAGGATTGTGAGCCGGATCACATTTGTCTTGAAGGGTGGCTTGGAAACGTTCCGGTCAAGTTATCGGTGTCGGGGAGCGTAAGGAGGCCCGAAGAAGCTCTTGCAAAGTCCATTCGCGGTCGCTGTGAGCGAATTGTCCGGGGGATCACCGGCTCATCCGAACTTCGCTTGAATTCATGCGCGGTACAGGGATGCCTTCGGACTATGAAACCGCGGCGGTGATCGCGCCGCTGACGGTCAGCTGCATCTCGGCGACGGAGCCGCCCGCATCTCCTGGGCTGGCGTCAGAATCGCTCTGGCCCCGTCTGGGGGCGCCTTGATCGTCTCCCAGCAATCGACTTTAGCGCCACATGCCTCGCATCTTGGCGCGGACGTCGATCTTGGGCCCGGTCGACGCGGGGCGTCCGGCCTGAGGCGCCACCTGCGGCCAGGCTCGATTCCCGAAATGCTTCAGCAGGTTGTTGGGGATGAAGCGCGTGCGCGCGGCGTAGACGTGCCTGTCGCCGGTGGAAGACTGGCCGTGCGTGAAGAAGCGTTGCGGCACCATCAGGTGCAGATCGTCCTTCGCCCGGGTCATGGCGACATAGAGCAGGCGCCGCTCTTCCTCGATTTCATCCTTTGAGCCGGCACCCAGGTCGATCGGAATACAGCCGTCGACGACGTTCATGACGAACACCGATTTCCATTCCTGCCCCTTGGCCGAATGGATGGTCGAGAGGATCAGGTAGTCTTCGTCGAGATGTGGCACACCGGCCTGATCACTCGTCGCATCCGGCGGGTCGAGCGTCAGCTCGGTCAGGAAGCGTTCGCGCGAGGGGTAGCCGCCGGCGATCTGCTCGAGCTGCAGGAGGTCGGCCTGGCGCGTCGTCGCGTCTTCATGGATGCGCTCCAGCTGCGGCTCGTACCAGAGCCGCGCCCGCTCGATCTCGGCCGGCCAGCCCGACCTGCCCGAACGCAGCTCCTCGACGGTCTCGACGAACGAAACCCAGTCCGATCCGGCGCGGGCGGGGGCGGGAGCGCCACGCAGGGCTTCTGCGCCGTCAGGCGCCTGCGCCAGGTGCTCGATGACGCGCTGGGCCGAGGTCGGCCCGACGCCGGGCAGGAGCTGCATCACGCGGAAGGCCGAGACGCGGTCGCGCGGGTTTTCGACGAAGCGCAGCAGCGCCAGCAGGTCCTTGACGTGTGCCGCGTCGAGGAACTTCAGCCCGCCGAATTTGACGAACGGGATGTTGCGGCGCGTCAGTTCGACCTCGAGCGGGCCGCTATGGTGCGAGGCGCGAAACAGCACGGCCTGCTGCTTGAGTGTCGTTCCAGCCTCGCGGTTCTCCAGCACCGTCTCGGCGATGAAGCTGGCCTGGTCGGCCTCGTCCCGGACATTGACCAGTTCGGGCGCCGCACCGGCGGCTCGGTCAGTCCAGAGGTTCTTGGTGAAGCGCTCGGCGGCGAGGTCGATCACCGCATTCGCGGCCGAGAGGATTGCCTGCGTCGAGCGGTAGTTCTGATCGAGCGTGATGACCTCGGCCGGCGGCGAGAAGGCAAGCGGAAAGTCCAGGATGTTGCGGACGGTCGCGGCGCGAAACGAATAGATCGACTGCGCGTCGTCGCCGACCACCGTCAGCCCGCGCCCATCCGGCTTGAGCGCCAGCAGGATCGACGACTGCAGCCGGTTGGTGTCCTGGTACTCGTCGACCATGATGTGATCGAAGCGCGAGCCGATGTCGGCAGCGAGATCGGCATCGGTCATTGCCTGCGCCCAGTAGAGCAGAAGGTCGTCGTAATCGAGCACGTTCTGCTGCTGCTTCGCTTCGACATAGGCCGCGAAGAGCTGCTTCAGTTCGTCAGCCCAGCCGATGCACCAGGGATAGGACAATCCTAGCACCTGCTCGATCGGCTGCTCGGCGTTCACGCAGCGCGAATAGATCGACAGGCAGGTTCCCTTGGTCGGAAAGCGCGCCTCGGTCTTGGAGAAGCCGAGTTCGTGCCGGACGAGGTTCATCAGGTCGGCCGCATCCTCGCGATCGTGGATCGTGAAGGCAGGGTCGAGACCGATCTGCTCGGCGAGGTCGCGCAGCAGCCTTGCCCCGACCCCGTGAAAAGTTCCGGCCCAATTGAGCGCGTCGACGGCGACGCCAGCTTGATCGCCCATCACCTTGCGCGCGATGCGCTCGACGCGACGCCGCATTTCGGATGCGGCGCGCCGCGAGAATGTCATCAAGAGGATGCGCCGCGGGTCGGCGCCGCAGACGAGCAGATGGGCGACGCGATGCGCCAGCGTGTTGGTCTTGCCGGAGCCTGCGCCGGCGATGATCAGAACCGGCGGGGCCGGGGCCCCCGGGCCCCCCGGGGGGCCCCGGCGCCCCCGGGGG
>JAEXUU010000509.1 GCA_023452965.1 Pseudomonadota bacterium
CTTCCAGGGCTCGACCAAGCTCGACGGTGCCGTCGCCTTCGCCGATGACGGGGCGGTCGCCGTCGAGGAACTGGCGCTGGTTTCGGCCCTGGCCCGGCTCGACGTGAAAGGTCTCTACGGCGCCGACAAGAATCTCGATTTCACGGTGACCGCGGCGGCAAGGCCAAATGCCGACGGCCGCACGGTCGCCTCCGGCACCGAGATCGCCAAGCTCGCCTTCGACGCTAGGATCCAGGGGCCGGCCGCCGGACCGCGCGTCAATGCCAGCCTGCAGGCCGAAGGTGCCTCGGTGCCGGCAGGCAAGCTCGGCAAGCTCGACCTGACCTTCACCGCGACGCCGAACGGAGCGCTTGGCGATCCTGCGACCCGGACCGTCCTGGTCTCGGATGGCGATGCCTCCGGCATCGCACTCGCCGATGCCGGACTGGCGCGCTTCGTCGGCGACCGTGTCCGCTTCACCTTGCGCGGCACGGCGAGCGAGGGCGGTGGCGGCGAGTTCGAGACGTTGAAGCTCGCCTTCGGCGGCGCCGAGCTCGACTATGTCGGCCAGCTCGGCCCCAAGCGCATCCTCGGCAAGGTCCAGGCTCGGCTGCCTGATCTGTCCCGCCTGAGCGGCCTTGCCGACCGCAAGCTCAAGGGCGCCGCGACCCTGGCCGCGGCGGTCGATGCCGAGCCGCATCGCAAGAGCTATGCGGTGAAGCTCGACGGTTCGGCCGAGGCGCTCGGCCTCGATCAGGAGGCGCTCGATCGCCTGCTCGCCGGCAAGCTGACGCTCGGCGGCGAAGTCCGTGTGCCCGGCAGCGGCGGGCTCGTCGTCAACGGCCTGCGCATCGCCGGCACCCATGTCACTGCGGCCGCCGATGGCGCGCTCGGAGCCCAGGGGTCTGACCTGCGCGCCAACATCGCGATCCCCGATCTGCGCCGCGCCGACCCGCGGCTATCGGGGCAGGGCGCCTTCGATGCCACCCTGTCCGGTCCGCTCGACAAGCTCGACGCGACGCTGCGCGCGGCCATCACCAACGCCACGGCGCTCGGCCGGCCGGTGCCGCGCCTCGCGCTCGACGCCGTGCTGCGTGACCTGCAGGGCGCGCTCACCGGCGAGGCGAAGCTCTCCGGAGAGGTCGAAGGCAAGCCCGCGACCGGCGCGCTCCGCTTCGCCAAGCGCGATCCCGGCGGCTGGAGCCTGCCGCAGCTCGATATCGCCATCGGTTCGGTGACGCTGAACGGCGCGCTCGATCTCGACGCTGCCAATCTCGCGGAAGGCAATCTGAAGCTCGCCGCCCGTAATCTCGACGATCTCTCGGCCCTGGCGCTGGCCAAGCTCGGTGGCCGCATCGATGCCGATCTGCGCCTCGCCCGGCCGAATGGCGGCCAGAACATCGACCTCAAGGCCAATGCGCAGCGCCTGTCCGCGCCGAGCCTGACCCTCGAGAAGCTAGATGCCACGCTCGCCATCGTCGATGCGCTCCGCAAGCCAAGGATCGACGGCAACGTCCAGATCGACCGGGCCGTCATCGCCGGCGAGCCGGTCAGCGCCATCCGGCTGGTCTCGCAGGGGGCAGCCGCGACCAGCGATATCAGCCTCGATGCCACCGCCCGCGGTTTCGCGCTGGCGGCCAAGGGCAGGCTCTCTGTGTCCGAGCCGCTGCGCTTCGACCTTTCCAGCTTCACCGCCAGCCGCGACGGACGCCGCATCGCGCTCTCCAAGCCGGCGAGCTTCACCGCCATCGACGGCGGCGTCGCCATCCGCGATCTCGCCATCGCCGTCGATGCCGGCCGCATCACGCTCGACGGCGCAGTCGGTCGTGCGCTGGACCTGCGCTTCCAGGCGCAGAACGTGCCGCTCTCAGCCGCCAGGCTCGCCGCGCCGACGCTCGATCTATCCGGCACGCTCGACGCCGAGGCGACGATCAAGGGAACGCCGGAAGCCCCGACCGGCCCATGGCGGGTGAAGATCGCTCGCCTCGTCGCGCCGCAGACCCGCCAGGCCGGACTGCCGCCGCTTGAGATCGCCGGGCAGGGGACCCTGAACGGCCGCCAGACCAGCCTCGACGCCAGCCTCAATGGCGGCCGCTTCATCGCGCTCACCGCGAAGGGCACGGTACCGCTCGGCGGCAATGGCGCGCTCGATCTCGCCGTTCAGGGCCGGGTCGACGCAGCGCTCGCCAACACCCAGCTCTCCGCCGATGGCCGGAACCTGACCGGGCAGATCGCCATCGACATGCGGGCTGGCGGAACGATGTCCGCACCGCAGCTCTCCGGTGGCGCGACGCTCACCAATGGCAGCTTCAGCGATGCGCTTCAGGGCGTCAGGCTGACCGGGATCGAGGCGCGACTCGCCGCGCGGGGTCCTGAGCTCGCGATCGAGCGTTTCTCGGCGCAGACGCCGGGCGGCGGAACGCTCTCGGCCCGGGGCAATGTCCGGCTCGATCCGGAAGCGGGTTTCCCGGGGACGATTCGGATCGAGGGGAAGCGCGCTCAACTCGTTGCCAACGGGCTGGTGACCGCGGTGGCCGATCTCGGGCTCGACCTTGCCGGGCCGCTGGCGCAGCGTCCGCGCATCGCCGGGCGGATCGGCGTCGTCGCGATCGAGGTCGCCGTGCCGGACCGGCTGCCGTCGAGCCTGCGCCCGGTCGACGGCATCAGGCATGTCCACGCCAAGGGACAGGCTGCGCAGCGCCTCGCGGCGCAGCGCAAGGCTCGTGCCGCCGCGCAGCGCAAAGGCTCGCGCGCGCCGGCCTTCGATGCCGTGCTCGACATCACGGTTTCAGCACCGGGACGTGTCTTCATCCGTGGCCGCGGCATCGACGCCGAGCTGGGCGGCGAGCTGCGTGTCGGCGGTACTTCGGCGAATCCCGTGCTCAATGGCGGCTTCGATCTGCGCCGCGGACGCCTGAGCGTTCTGAGCCAGCGCCTCGATTTCAGCCGCGGTCGCGTGACCTTCTCCGGCGATGTCATGCCGGAGCTGGATTTCGTCGCCGAGACGCGCGCCGCCGACGTTACGGCCAGGATCATCGTCAGCGGCCAGGCATCGGCGCCGGAATTCACTTTCACCTCCTCGCCCGAGCTGCCTCCGGACGAGGTGCTGTCGCGGCTGCTCTTCGAGCGCGCCTCCGGCTCGCTCTCGCCCTTCCAGGCACTCCAGCTGGCCCAGACTGCGGCGCAGTTCTCGGGCGCTGGTGGCGACGACGTGTTCGAGAAGCTGCGGCGCCAGCTCGGCGTCGACAATCTCGACGTGCAGATGGGCCCGGACGGGCCGACGGTCGGCGTCTCGCGCGCCTTGTCCGACAACATCACCATCGGCGTGAAAGCGGGAGCCAAGCCCTCCGAAAGCGGGGTCTCGGTCGGCATCGACGTGACAAGGCGGCTGAAGCTCCAGGCCGAGACCAATGCCGACGGCAGCGCGGCGGTCGGCGTCGGAGCCGAGTGGGAATACTGAGTCGGCAGGCAGGGAATCGCCGCCGCTGCCCAGGGCCGAAGATTCGCCTCATAGGAAGGTCAGGATGCGCTCTGGGAGCAGCGATCCTGGCTCGGCCGGTTAACAGCGTCTTAAGTTCCGCGCTCAAAGCGTGGCCGACGTGCAACACCGGGGTCCAAAGCGCCCCGCCGAGCCTCACCCCGACGTGATGAAGGTTGATCGCGAGGCGGGCATTCGTAATGGTGACTGTGCGGCGGGACATTCCCGGTCGCTGTTTTTCAACTTCGCCTCTGAGTGGTTCAGGGACGGGGCTGT
>JAEXUU010000571.1 GCA_023452965.1 Pseudomonadota bacterium
ATGCCGCATGCCCGCTTATTGTGCAAGCGGCATCTTATGCATGGGGTGGTTGCAGCTGACGGCAGGGAAGCGTTCACATTCCCGCCGGAATAGGCCGTCACTCGCGCGCGGCGATTCGCAGCGGCCCTATTTCCAGAACAGTGCGAGCAGCCTGACCGCCACCACCAGCAGGAAGCCGGCGATGATCGTGCCGAGCACGCGCTGGCGCTTCGCCCGGTCCGGGAACTGCCGGGCGATCAGGCGGCCGAGCGGCTTGCGGAACAGGAAGGCCGCAACCGCGAGGATGATCAGAAGATGCGACAAGGACGGAGGCTCTGCCCTTCTCAGCCCTTCCTGGGCTCGGGCTCTTCGAACGGCGCGCCGGCCTTCTTCCAGGCGCCGAAGCCGCCGGCGATGTGCGCGACCGGCTTCAGCCCCATCTCCTGCGCCACCTGCGCCGCCAGGGCCGAGCGCCAGCCGCCGGCACAGAAGAAGACGAACTGCTTGTCCTCCTGGAAGACCGGCTTGGCATAGGGACTTTCCGGGTCGATCCAGAATTCAAGCATGCCGCGCGGGCAATGGAAGGCCCCGGGCATCTTGCCTTCGCGCTCGCGCTCGCGCGGATCGCGCAGGTCGACGAAGATCGTGTCGTCGCGCCCGGACAGCGCCTGTGCCTCCTCGACCGAAAGCGTCTTCACCTTGGCTTCGGCCTCGGCCAGCAATGCCTTGTAGCCTTTGGTGATCGTCTGCGGCATCCCGGCCTCCCCTTGCGAGGCCGGCAAGGTGGCGGCTGGCGCGGCGCTCGTCAATCGCGGGCTTGCCCGCGCGCCACACCGTCGCCAATCTGCCGGCCGGAGGGGCTCATGGCCGGATTCGGAACGCTCGACTTTATCGCGATCGCATTCTTCGCCGCCGCCTGGATCGGCTATCTGCTGGCTGTCGAGGTCGGCCCGCATGCGAAGCGCAGCCTCAACACGCTGATGAACGAGCGCCGCGAGCGCTGGATCATGGAATCGGTCAAGCGCGAGAACCGGATCATCGACACGCAGGTGATGAACGGCCTGCAGAACGGCACCGCCTTCTTCGCCTCGACCTCGCTGATCGCCATCGGCGGCTCGCTGACGCTGCTGCAATCGGCCGACCGGGTCGTCCAGATCTTCGCCGACCTGCCCTTCGCGACGCCGACGACGCGCGCCGCCTGGGAAATCAAGGTGATCGGGCTCGCGGTGATCTTCGCCTATGCCTTTTTCAAGTTCGGCTGGAGCTACCGGCTGTTCAACTACTGCGCCATCCTGATCGGCGCGATCCCGCCCCATACCGAGGCCGACAAGCCGGAGACGCTCGCGGCGGCGCGCGAGGCGGTGAAGATGAACATCGTCGCCGGGCTGCACTTCAACCGCGGCCAGCGCGCCTTCTTCTTCGCGCTGGCCTATCTCGGCTGGTTCTTCTCGCCCTGGCTCTTCCTGATCGCGACCGCAGCGGTGCTGACGGTGATGTGGCGCCGGCAATTCGTCTCGGATTCGGCCGCCGCCGTCGGCGCGGGAAGCCGGGCGGCTTGACGAAGGCCGCTCCGCGGCTCAGCAAGCGCCATGACCAGACCGACAGACGAAGACCTCGCCGAGACGATCCTGCGCTTGGCTGCCGAACGCGGCGACGGGCGCACGCTCGGCCCGATGGACGTCGCCCGCTCCCTCGGCGGCGACCATCCCGATGGCTGGGGGCCGCTGATGCAGCCGATCCGGCGGGTCGCCGTGCAGTTGATGAAGGATGGCAGGCTGGTGATCACCCGCAAGGGCCGGCCGGTCGACCCGGACGATTTCCGCGGCGTCTATCGCCTGCGCCTGCCGGAAGCCGGTGAGGACTACGGGCCGGGGAAAAGCGAATCCGAGTAGCCTGCAAGCCAGTAGACGACGAGGCCGACCCACTCCTTGAAGGTATCGTCGGCGATATCGAGCCCGCGCGCCGCCTTGCGATAGGGCCTGAAGAAATCGGCCCTTTCGCCGCTGGAGAGGAAGTCGACCGGGAAGGCCTCGACGTCGAAGCCGGCCTGGCGGAACACCCCCATGGCGCGCGGCATATGCCAGGCCGAGGTCACCAGAAGCCAGCGCTCCCCGGGCTTCGGATCGACCAGCCTGCGGGTGAACACGGCGTTCTCGAGCGTGTTGCGCGACTGGTCCTCGAGCACGAGGCGTTCTTCCGGCAGGCCGAGGCCGAGGAAGAGCAGGCGCGCCCCGTCAGCCTCGGTCCGAACCACCTGCGAGAGCAGATTGGCGCCGCCGCCGGTGAAGACCAGCTTCGCCTCGGGATGGGCGCGCGCCAACTCCACCGCCTTGGTCATTCGCGCCGCGGCATTGTTGAGCACGATGTCCTCGCGCGCGACGCCGATCGCGCCGCCGAGCACGATGATGCCGTCGACCTTGCCGGAGTGCACCACCTGCTGCGGGAACCGGTCCTCCAGCGGCCGCACCAGAATGCGCGACAGCGGGCTGAAGGCGAGCGCGACCAGAACGGTGGCGCAGAACAGGCCGAGCCAGCGGCCGGCCCGGTCAAAGCGCGTGAAGGCGAGCAGGCTCGCCAGCGCGAGCCCGGCAATGGCGAGGTTCACCGGCGAAGCCAGGAACCAGACGATCTTGGAGAGGGCGAAGAACATGGCGGCCTTTCTGCGCAGGCCTTTCCATAGCGGATGAAAGCTGACGGGAGGTTAGGACCGGCGGCTAAAGTAAGCTCCACCCTTGTTGCTTCGTCATTCCGGGCAAGCCGCGAAGCGGCGCAGCTCCGAAAGCCATCGGAAGGCGCTGCGCTGGTGGCAAAGACCTATCTGATGATCTGCGGTGGGCTCGCCGGAGCGCGGCGCCCGCGCCCTGCCGCGAAACGCTCGACCTCGAGCGCCCGCTGGGCGACCTCGCGCAGCTCGCAGCCGGCCTGCAGCCCGGCCG
>JAEXUU010000589.1 GCA_023452965.1 Pseudomonadota bacterium
GCCGCCTGCGGCCGGAGACGGCAAGGGGCGCCCCCCCGGTCGGGATCGGTCGCGGCGATGGCGGATGCCGTAGCTGACCGAGGCGATTCGAGGGGGCTGCTGCTGATTCCAGCCTGCCCTCGGCTGCGCCGATTCACGCCGATCTCGGACCGAGCAAGCTCGACCGAGATCGGCGGAAGCCCGCGCAAGCCGCTGCAAATGCTTGCCCCGCGCGGCAGGATCGCAGGGTCACGGAGCAGCGGCCCAATGAAGCCACAGGAGACGCGCCCCGGAGCGTTTCAACAGGACTGCGAATTCTTTCTATCATTCTGAAAAGAAATAATTTTCTTCTCTGAGAAGAGATCTTTAGCGAGCGCCTCCCGATAGGTCAGCCCGAAAAGCTTTACCGCTTGTTAACCATTCCCTGGCTACATCCGGGAAACGCAAAATTAACCAAGATGACCAACGTGTTAACCCAATCTCGGCCGATACGCCTCAAGGGGCGGTCCTATCTCGCGTTGACGCTGAACCCGGAGCTTCCCTTCGAGGATTGGCTGGCGCGGCTCGACGATCTCGCCGGCCGCTCCGCCGGTTTCTTCCTGCGGCGGCCAGTGGTTCTCGATCTCGAAGGGCTCGAGATCGACCGCCAGCAGCTGCGCGATCTGGTCGCCCAGCTCTCGACCCGCAAGGTGCGGATCATGGGCATCGAGGGTGCGCGGCCGTCCTGGTTGAGCCCGGACCTGCCGCCAGCGATGTCGGGCGGGCGCGAGGCCTCGGATTTCGAGGCCCCGACCGCCGAGCCGGTCCAGGAAGCCGCGGTCGCGGAAAGCGCGGAGCCCGCAGAAGTCGCGATTCCCGCCGAGCCGCAGCCCGTGAAGGCGACGCCTTCGATCGTCATCACCCAGCCGGTGCGCTCGGGGCAGTCGATCATCTTCACCGAAGGCGACGTGACCATCGTCGGCTCGGTCGCATCGGGCGCCGAAGTCATCGCCGGCGGCTCGATCCACATCTACGGCACGCTCCGCGGACGGGCGATGGCCGGCACGATGGGCAACGCCTCGGCGCGCATCTTCTGCCGCAAGCTCGAGGCGGAACTCGTCGCGATCGACGGCTACTACAAGACGGCCGAGGACCTGGAGGCCGACCTCCATGGCAAGACCGTCCAGTTCTGGCTGGAAGGCGAGACATTCAAGGTCGGATCACTCGCCTGAAATGACGGCGCGTCCACATCAACGGGAGAGGTCAATGGGCAAGGTCATCGTAGTCACATCGGGCAAAGGCGGCGTCGGGAAGACGACCTCCTCGGCCGCACTCGGCGCCGCCCTCGCGCAGAACGGCGACAAGGTCGTGGTCGTCGACTTCGACGTCGGCCTGCGCAATCTCGACCTCGTCATGGGTGCCGAGCGGCGGGTGGTCTACGACCTCGTCAACGTAATCCAGGGCGAAGCCAAGCTGGCGCAGGCGCTGATCCGCGACAAGCGGGTCGAGACGCTCTATCTGCTCGCCGCCTCACAGACGCGCGACAAGGACAATCTCACGCAGGAAGGCGTCGAGAAGGTCATCGCCGCGCTGAAATCAGCCTTCGACTGGGTGATCTGCGACAGCCCGGCCGGCATCGAGCGCGGCGCTACTCTCGCCATGCGCCATGCCGACGTCGCCATCGTCGTGACCAATCCGGAAGTCTCCTCGGTCCGCGATTCCGACCGGATCATCGGCCTGCTCGATTCCAAGACGCTCAAGGCCGAGAATGGCGAGCGCATGGAGAAGCATCTCCTGCTCACCCGCTATGACCCGGTCCGCGCCGAGCGCGGCGACATGCTGAAGGTCGACGACGTCCTCGAGATCCTGTCGATCCCGCTGCTCGGCATCATCCCGGAAAGCATGGACGTGCTGCGCGCCTCCAATGTCGGCTCGCCCGTCACCCTGGCCGATAACCGCAGCGCCCCGGCGATCGCCTATTTCGAGGCGGCCCGCCGTCTCAAGGGCGAGACCCTGCCGATCGCCGTTCCCGGCGAAAAGCGCAGCTTCTTCGGCAAGATCTTCGGAAGGAAAGCGGCATGAACTTCCGTCGCCTGTTTTCCCGCTCCCAGTCGGCCCCTGCCGCGCGCGATCGGCTGCAGGTGCTGCTCGCCCATGAACGCGCCACGGTCGGTGGCTCGGACCTCGTCACCAAGC
Source organism: Pseudomonadota bacterium (assembly GCA_023452965.1). The sequence continues at coordinate 2,155 of JAEXUU010000589.1, forward strand.
TGCGCGAAGAGATCCTGCGGGTCATCGCCAAGCACGTGCAGATCGATGACGAGAAGGTCACCGTCAAGATGGAGCGCGGCGCCAAGGTCTCGACCCTCGCCGTCGACATCGAGATCCCGTTCGACGCGGGCAAGAAGGCGGCCTGAGGGCCGCCTTTTCTTTTGGCTCAGCGCGTCACCTTCTCCAGCCAGTCGACCAGCGCCTGCCGGTCGGCGGCCGAGCCGATCGTCTGCTCGGGCATCTTGGTGCCCGGCGTGTAGGCATTGGGACCGACCTCGAACAGCCTGGACACCGTTTCCTTGGTCCAGACGATGTCCATGTCCTTCAGCGCAGCCGAGAAGGCGTAGCCTGGGGCGGTGGCGATGCGGCGGCCGAAGATGCCGTGCAGGGTCGGGCCCGCCCGATTGCCATCGGCCGGCGTCAGCGTGTGGCAGGCGGCGCAGGCGCGAAAGACCTCGGCTCCACGCTCGCCCTTGAAGGCCGCGAGCGTGTCCTCCCCCGCCCGCGGCACGACAGTGCCAATATGCTCGCCGGTCACTGCGTTCCAGCGCCTGACCAGCCGGTCGGCCCCGCCGGAGAGGAGCTCGCGTCCATCGGGCAGGAAGGCGAGCGACCAGACCGGCAGGCCGGGTCCAATCAGCGTGGCGCGGATCGTCCGCGTCCGGCGCTCGACCAGCGCGACCTGGCCGCGCAGCCCGCCGACCGCGATCGTCGTGCCATCGGCCGAGATGGCGAGCGCGATCAGCGGCGTCTCGCCGATGACGATCTCGGCCCGCCCAGTCCCGTCCGACCCGAACAGGCGCAGGCGGCCATCGCCGGCTGCGACGGCGATCTCGCCATCCGGTGCGACGACGACGCCGTTGAGCGGCGCCGGCACGGTCACGACGACAGGCACGCCGCCATCGGCCGGCCAGATTCGCAGCGTCGCGTCATAGCCGGAGGAGACGAGCCCGCCGCCCGGCAGGAAGGCGACGCCGTTGACCGGCCCCTTATGGCCCTCGAGCACCCGCACAGCGCCGTCGGCGAGCGAGGTGATCCGCACTGTCTCGTCCCAGGAGGCCGAGGCGAGCCGAGTGCCGTCCGCCGAAAGCGCCAGTGCCGCGACCGGCCCCTTGTGCCCGTCGAAGACCTTCGCCGGATCCGCGGCGGCGCCCTGCCAGAGCGCGACCTTGCCGTCCTCGCCTCCGGTGGCGAAGCCGAGCCTTGGAATGGCGACGGCGGCATTGATCGCGCCCTGATGGAAACGCAGCACCTTTTCGGCGCTGCCGCTGGCGAGATTCCAGAGAATCGCCGACTGGTCGAATGAGCCGGTCAGCGCCTGCCTGCCATCGGGCGAGACGGCGACTGCCCGCACCGGGCCGCCATGGCCGCTCAGTTCCTGCGCGGGGGCGCCGGCGGGCACGAGAGCC
>JAEXUU010000623.1 GCA_023452965.1 Pseudomonadota bacterium
TCCTGTTCTCCGACCGCGGCCTGCCCGTGGGCGTGCGCAACATGAACGGCTACGGCTCGCACACCTATTCCTTCATCAACGAGGCCGGTGAGCGCTTCTGGGTGAAGTTCCACTTCAAGACCCTGCAGGGGCACAAGCACTGGACCAATGACGAGGCTGCCGTCGTCGTCGGCAAGACCCGCGAGTCGACGCAGGAGGATCTCTACAACGCCCTCGAGCGCGGCGAGTACCCGCGCTGGAAGGTGCAGGTTCAGATCATGCCGGAGCTCGATGCCGAGAAGACCTCCTACAACCCGTTCGATCTCACCAAGGTCTGGCCGCATGCCGAGTACCCGGTGATCGACATCGGCGTGATGGAGCTGAACCGCAATCCGGAGAACTACTTCGCCGAGATCGAGAACGCTGCCTTCTCGCCCTCGAACATCGTGCCGGGCATCGGGTTCTCGCCCGACAAGATGCTGCAGGCCCGGATCTTCTCCTATGCCGATGCCCACCGCCACCGGCTCGGCACGCATTACGAGCACATCCCGGTCAACCAGCCGAAGATCCCGGTGCACCACTATCACCGCGACGGCCAGATGAACACGTTCGGCGGCATCAAGACCGGCAATCCCGACGCCTATTACGAGCCGAACTCCTTCGGTGGCCCGGTCGAGGAGCCGTCGGCGAAGGAGCCGCCGCTGCGCATCGACGGCAATGCCGACCGCTACAACCACCGCATCGGCAATGACGACTACGGTCAGCCGCGCGCGCTGTTCAACCTGTTCGACCAGGGCCAGAAGGACCGCCTGTTCTCCAACATCGCCGCGGCGATGGGTGGCATCCCGCAGGCGATCGAAGAGCGCCAGCTCGCGCATTTCGACAAGATCCATCCCGACTACGGCAATGGCGTGCGCCGCGCGCTCGCCAAGGCGGATGGCCGCGAGCGCCCGGCCATCTCGGTCACCGAGAACACGCCGCAGCGCGCCGCCGAGTAAGGCGGATGGTTCGCGGGGCGCCGGTGCGGCGCCCCATCGACCTCAAGCCCCGCTGGCTGCCCGGCGGGGCTCTTCTATTGCCAGGCCGCCGCACATGGCGCCGATGCGAGCCCTGTGCGACCGGCATTCCTTTCGATCTGCCGATCGGCTGCTCGTCGCTTTAGCTTGAAACCGCGATCGCGCTCAGCGCAGCTCACGCCGGTAGACGATATGGCCGGAGGGAGCTCCCACGCTGTCGTAAAGACGAAGCGCTGCCGCGTTGTCTGGGCGCACATTCCAAGTCAGGCGCTCCGCGCCGGCGATTTCGGCCGACACGATGGCCGCCTGCATCAGCCCGCGGCCAATGCCACGACCATGCAGGGCCGGCTTGACGAACAGGTCCACCAGGAGCGCTGACGGACCTGCGAGGCTCGTCGTCGGGTGGAAGACAATATGGGCAAATCCGACCAGTTCACGCGCGTGCTCGGCAAGCAGAGCCTGCATGGGAATGGCCGGATCGAGGAGTTTGGCCCAGCTGGCAGTCGAAACTCCAGCAGGGGGAGGCGCCCCGCCTCGAAGCCCATACGCGTGATAGGCGCTCCAGTGCGTTAGCCAGGCGTGATGGTCGCCCGGCCTGGCCTGTCGAACCGCGACGGGGCGATCCTTCTTCCGTCCGGCCATCGTCACCCGGACTTATGCATTCATCTCGGCAGGCGCAGCCTCCATGTCCGCCGATATCGCTTCGAACACGTGGCCGTCGGGGTCCTCGAAGGCCCGTGTGTACAGCCAGCCCATGTCCTGCGGCGCGCGGATGTCGGCTTTCCCGCCGGCCGCTGCCGCCGCCGCGACGATGGCGTCGACCTGCTCGCGGCTGTCGCGGGCCAAGGCCAGCAGCACCTCGCTCGTCGCATGGGCGTCTGCGATCCGCTTCGGCGTGAAGGTCGAGAAATAGGCCTGCGACAACAGGTGGAATGTGATGGTGTCGGACCAGACCATGCTCGACGCCTGGTGGTCGCTGAACCGCTCGTTCTTCTCGCAGCCGATCGCCTCATAGAAGCGGGTCGCAGCGGCGAGATCCTTCACCGGCAGATTTACGTAGATCGTCTTCGGCATTGCAGTCCTCCCCTGGCGGTCCGGAGCGCATGGCCGGCGCGGTGACGCGGTCTCCGCATCCGCGGCCCTTGCGCGGCAATCTTTCAGATTTATATAGACCAATTTACATATTTTGTAGACCGGTTTTCATATTCCTGTCAACCGTGCCAGGGTGTGGCCATGGCGAACACGACAAAAGACCGGATGCTGCAGGCGGCTGCCAAGCTCCTGCAGACGCGCGGCTATTTCGGTACGGGGCTGAATGATGTCCTCGCCGAGAGCGGCGCTCCGCGAGGCTCGCTCTATTTCCACTTTCCCGGCGGCAAGGGGCAGCTCGCCCTGGAAGCGACCCGTGCTGCGGTCGACGAGGTGACGCTGTCGACCGCCGACATCATCGCCAATGCGGAAACCCCCGGCGCGGCGCTGCGAACCATTTCGGAACGCATCGCCGAACTGATGCGGACGACGAATTACGAGCGAAGCTGCCCGATTTCGCCGCTCGTCAATGATGGCGCAGATGACCTGCCGGCCCTTCTCGATCTGTGCCGCGAGGCTTTCGGCGTCTGGATGGGCCTGATGGAGGAGATGCTGCTGAAGGCCGGCCTGCCGGCCGATCGCGCCAAGGCTCTCGCCCTGTTGGCTCAAACGGTGTTCCAGGGGGGTGCTATCGTCTCCAGGGCCCAGCAGGATGAACGCGCGCTGCTCGAGGCAACCGAAGAAGTCGCCAGGCTGGTCGACAAGGAGGTCGCACAGTTGGCGTAGCACGGCAGGTGCCGAGCCCGGTCCCGCACTTCACCCTCGCAGGCAGCGATTGTTTCAGGCGGCCGAGCCGAGCTCTTTCGGCATCGCGATCGGGGTGCGCTGGCTTGAGCTTGGGCCCGAGGTTTGCTCTGTTGATGTCTGGTCCCACGGGCGCTCGCGCCGCATCATTGATGGTGGAGGTGATGACCGAGCACCGCATCTACAAAATGAGTTTCGCCAAGGTGTATCCGCTGCTGGTGGCGAAGGCGGAGCGGAAAGGTCGCACAAAGGCCGAGGTCGACGAGATCATCCACTGGCTCACCGGCTATGGCAGCGAGGCTCTCGCATCCCAACTGGCGAAGAATACGGACTATGAGAGCTTCTTCGCCCAGGCGCCGGCTCTCAACCTCGCACGGGCGGACATAACCGGGGTGGTCTGCGGCGTACGCGTCGAGGAAATCACCGAGCCGTTGATGCGGGAGATCCGCTACCTCGACAAGCTCATCGACGAACTCGCTCGCGGCAAGGCGATCGACAAGATCCTGTCCCGTAAGCCCCGCAATCCGCCGGCGCCTTAGGGCGACGTGCTGAGCGAGGCCGTGAACCCCTAACCTGGGAGCGGCCGGATTGGGTGGGGAGCGGACCATCCCAGCATTACGCGGCTATGGCTGCCTACGTCCTGATCGACCGCGCCCCGTAAGCCCGTCGCGGCTGTAAGGTGCGTGTAAGCGCAGGACGGTCAAATGCCTCTCATCAGGCCGGGCGAAGAAGCCACCGGCCCAGGACGAGAGGAAAGCCGATCATGACCGACAGCCACGCTTGCGACACCGCCCGCGACACCTCCGTTGCCCTGACCGATGCCGATCTCGACACGGTCGCCGGTGCCGGCCTCGGCCAGAAGGTCCTGGGCGTCGCCCTGGCCACCGGGGGCGTGCTGACCACCGCGGCGGGCGTCATGACACGCCAGTGGGGGCTCGCCGGCCGCGGCACCAACATGCTGATCGACGGCATCGGCC
>JAEXUU010000655.1 GCA_023452965.1 Pseudomonadota bacterium
TTCGTAGACCGAGAGAAAGGCCGTGGGTGCCCCCAGGGCGATGAAGTCGCGCTTGCCCGGCAGCTTCCCGAACAGCCCGCACGCCATGTCTAAATCCCCGTCGGACAGCGGATTTCGCGCAGTGCCGGAAGCACCAGCGGGTTCTTCAGCGAGCCTACGCCGAACTGGTAGCCGACCTGGCGGCCGCCGGAGGCGAGCGTGAAGACGACATTGTCGCCCTGGCGCAGCACCGAGCCGGCATCGAGCAACCGGAAGAACGACCAGACTCCGTCGCGCTCGAACAGCTTGACCTCGCTCGGCGCGGCCGGCGTCGGGCTGTTCGAGAAGAAGCCGCCGCCGAAGATGCCGCCCGCATTGTTGCTGCCGGCGCTGCCGCCGAGCGTCAGGATGATCGAGGTTCTCGCCAGCCCGGCGCCCGGCCACATCACCGGCGTCGGGGTATTGACGCCCTGCTGGCTCGCCACCGTGAAGCCGTTGATCTCGAGCTTGGCGCCGGAGGCGTCGGACGAAAGGGCGGTCGGCACCACCACCATCTGGAAGGAAGGCAGGTTGCCGCCGGTCGGGAAGAAGGCCTCGCGGATGTCGCTGGCGCGCTGGAACTCGCGCAATGTCGTCGGCGAGAGCGAGCGGGCGACGCGGCTGTCGGCGCGCCAGGTCCATTGCGCGCCGGACTTGTCGATATAGGGATCGAGCCGCTCCTTCAGGAACTTGTCCATGGCGCCCGTGCCGGGGGCGAAGAGCTGCGCAAAGTCGGAAAGCGCGATGTCCCGGGTGCTGCCCTTGGTGAAGGGGTTGCGGTTGGCCAGGAGATTGGTGCAGGTGCGGCTGACCTCGTCGCCCAGCGCCTGGCGCAGCAGCGAGATGGTGGCGCTGGTGGCGTCGCCCTCGAAATCGTTGACCGCCGAGACGATCATCGCATCGAACGGGGCAGGATAGCGCGAGGAATTGCCGCGCAGCGAGGCGATCAGCGGAACCATGGCCGCGTTCGCCGCCGCCGACTGGGCCGGCGTGGTCGCCGCCGTCGCGAGGTTCTGGTTGATCTCGGCGAAGATCTGCAGCGCCTGATCGACCGGGCGGCGCCCGAGATCGCCGTCGACCAGGACATGGTACGGCTTGAAGCCGGCCTCGATATTGGCGCCGAGCGCTTCGCTACCGCCCGAGAGCACGCGGTCTACGCCCGGCGCACTCAGCGGCAGGGAGGTGCCGAGCCGGCCGAGCGCCGCATTGGCGCGCTCCTCCAGCGTCTTGGCCGCGGCCTCCTTGCCGGCCTGCGCCGCCGCCTGTGCGGCGGAGGGTCGCCGCGCGGCGCGCTCCTTGGTCAGCTGCGTCTCGTCGCGGACCGATTCCAGCAATTGCTTGAAGGGCGAGGTCGGCGCGGCGATCGCCGAAAGCGCCACGTATTTGGGCTTGTCGGCATTGAGCGGGCGCAGCTTCAATCGGCGCAGGGCGCGCTGCCAGGAGGCTGTGAAGTCGCGTGAGTAAAGCTTCAGAAGATCTTGAAAAAGACTGGCATATTGCGATGTGATCGCGGCCTGGTCGACATTCTCGCCGAGAACCCAGCGCTCCTTCTCGATACGCTCGCCGATATCGCCGAGGCGGTCGACGAAGGCGTTCTGGAAGCCGTCATATGTGTAGAAATAGGGTACGCGGATCGAGTCGAGGTCCTCGCCCGAGACGCCCTCGAACACCAGCCGGACATCCGAGCCGCCGCGCTGCGCCGCGACCCAGTCGCGGTTGGCGTTGCGCCCCTGGGTCCGCAACAATTCATAGGCGCGCTCGGCGATGCTCATCCGCCGCAGGGTCTGCTGGCTGGTCTCGATCAGGGTCTGGTTGAGCTTGACCAGCGGCTCGTCGCCCTCGTCGAGATCGAGCAGGGCGGTCAGGTGTTCCTCCAGCGCCTCGCGGCCCTTGGCGTTGGCGGCGCCCGGGAAGAGGTTCTCGGCCCAGTCGAGACGCATCCAGGCGAGGACGAGATCGCGGTCGAGCTTCGCCCGGCCGCCGATCATCAGATAGACCTTGAGCGCCTCGTAGATGAAGCCGGGATTGTTGGCGTTGGCTTCGAGCTGCTCTTCGAGGCGGAAGATGATGCGCGAGCGCAGCATTCGCTCCAGCGCCTCCTGATAGCTGATCTGCGTCGCCGATTGCAGGCGCTCGCGCTGGCTCAGCCCAAAGGTCGCGGAGACGGGTGTCGGCTCGTCCTTGCTGGCATAGCCGGCCGGCATGTGCCGCAGCTTGTGCAGCAGCGGCAGGACGCGGCTGAAGTTCCGTTCCGAGATCGTCGTCTCCTGCAGCACCGGGGCGGCGCCCGAACGGTAGTCGGCGAGGGCGTAATTGGTCTGGTTGATCAGGTCGCTGTTGCGCGAATAGCTCGTCCACCACAGGCCGGCGAGCGTCGCCGCGACCAGCGCCACAGCGGTGAAGCCGGCGGCACGCAGCAGCGCCGAGCGCCGCGTGGCGCGCAGATCGGTCGAGACCCAGCCGGACTCGCCGATGATCACCTTCTGGATCAAGTCGGTCAGGAAGTAGCTCTTGCCGCGGCCGGAGAAGCTGCCGGCGCCGGCATGCTCGCTGCCGAAATTGCGCGACAGCGCCCCGATCAGCTGGTCGATCGGCGTGCCTTCCTGGGTGCCGGAGGTGAAGTAGAAGCCGCGCAGCGTCGCGCTCTGCTGGTAGCGCGTCGGCTCGAAGACCCGGCCGAGGAAGTCGACCACGATCGGCTTCAGTGCCGCCATCTGGCTCGGCAGGCCGAAGAGCTGGGCGCGCGCGGTCGGGTTGGGCTCGTCCTGCAGGCGGTCGGAGAGGCGCTCGTTCAGGCGCTCGATCAGCGCGTCGAACTCCGGCGGCACGTCGCCGATCATGTTGCGGGTCTTGTCGAGGGTCTGGAAGGTGTGGCCCCAGACCATGCGCCGCTGCGGCTCGGAGAGCCCACCGAAGAACTCGTTGAAGCCGGCGATCAGGTCGGCCTTGGTGAAGACGGCATAGACCGGGAAGTCGATCTTCAGGCGCTCGTTCAGCTCGAGCAGACGGGCGCGGATGGCCTCGGCATGGGCAGCGATCTGTTCCGGCGTCGAGGTCAGCAGATCCTCGACGCTGATCGCGAGCATGACGCCGTTGATCGGCTGGCGCGGGCGGTTGTGCTTCAAGAGATCGAGGAAGGCGAGCCAGCTCGCGCGCTCGGCCTTGGTGTCTGTGTCCTGGGTGGTGTAGCGGCCGGCGGTGTCGATCAGCACCGCCTCCTCGGCGAACCACCAGTCGCAATAGCGGGTGCCGCCATTGCCGGCGACCGCGGCCGGGGCCTGGCCGCCGCGCGCCAGCGGGAACTTCAGGCCGGAATTGACCAGCGCCGTCGTCTTGCCGGCGCCGGGCGGGCCGATCATCACATACCAGGGCAGGTCGTAGAGATAGTCGCCGCCATCCTTGCCGCGGGTCCGCTTCAGCGTTGCGAGCGCATCGCGCATCGCCGAGCTCAGCGCCGCGCTATCGCTAGTCGCGCTTTCCTCCTTGGACAGTGCCTCGCTCAACGCCGCCACGGCCTTGCGCCTGCGGATGATGGTGAGGGCGATCCAGGCGGCCGCCCCGAGCACGAGGAGCAGGACGAGCGGCAGTCGCACGAAGAGCGGTTCGAACGGGCGCACGTCGCCGATCGCGACGAAGGGGCCACCGAACCAGACCAGCAGGGCCAGGGCCAGCGTGCCGACAGCGATTGCGACGATCCTGAGCCAGATCGCGACGTTCATTTCGTGTCGACCTCCCTCATGGCTTCTCTCGCTGCCCGTTCTGGACCTAGCTTTCGCGTTGGATCAGGATCTCGACCCGGCGGTTCTTGGCGCGTCCCTCGGGTGTGGTGTTGCTGGCGATCGGTGCGTCGGGGCCCTTGCCCTCGACGCTGATCCGGTCCTTCTGGTTCAGCTTGGTCTTGAGCAGTTCGCCCACCGCCTTGGCGCGCTCCAGCGACAATTGCTGGTTGGAGGGGAAGCGCGCGGTGCGGATCGGCTGGCTGTCGGTGTGGCCGACGACCTTGATCGCACCTCCTTCCTCGTTCAGCACCGCGGCGATCCGCTCGATCAGCGGGCGGAACTCGTCGCGCACCACCGCCTGGCCGGGCTCGAACAGGGTGATGTCGACGAGCCGGACGATGATCAGGTTGGGCGTGACCTGGCAGGTGATCGGCGGGCGCACCGCGGCGCAGACCTTCGGTTGCTGCGCCGGCGGCGGTAGCGGTGGCGGCGGCTTGGCGAAGACTTTCCGGACGATCGAGAGCTCGCCCTTGGGATGGACTGCGAGCAAGGCGGAAGCCGAGGCCTCGGCATTGCCGCCGAGCAGCGCGCGGAAGATGAAATAGAGGCCGAGCACCGCGACGGCGGCGACGGCGGCGACCGACCAGACCGGGATCCTGAAGCCGGCGATGCGCGAGACCAGGGCCTGCCCCTGCCAGCGCGGCGACAGTTCCGGATCGGGCTGCTTCACTCGCCGCAGCGTCTCGAACAGGCTGCGCTGGATCATCTGTAGATTGGCGGCGCCGCCGGCCGAGGTGCGGTGGATGCCCTCGAAGCCAAGCGCCAGACAGGCA
>JAEXUU010000656.1 GCA_023452965.1 Pseudomonadota bacterium
GCAGCCCATCCCCAGCGTCGAGCCGAGCGGCGGCGCGTGCACGCGCGCATAGAAGCGCTTGACCCGCCGCCGGCCGAGCGCGCCGATCAGGGCTAGCCCCGACCCGGTGAGGATGAGCAACGCGACCAGCAGGGCGGCCCAGGCGGGCAGGGCGTGGAGCGTTATCATTCGATCACCTCCCCCCGCATCAGGAACTTCGCCATCGCCACCGTCGAGACGAAGCCGAGCAGCCCGATCGCAAGCGCTGCCTCGAAATAGAGCGTCGTTCCGGAGCCGATGCCGAAAACGAGGAGCAGCAGCATCGCGTTGAGATAGAGCGCGTCCATGCCGAGCACGCGATCCTGGGCGCGCGGCCCGCGCAGGATGCGGTAGCAGGCGGCGACCATGGCGAGGGCCAGCATGACCTGGCCGGCGACGAGGGCGAAGGCGAGGATCGTGGCGCTCATTCGAAGATCTCCACCAGCAGCCCGACATAGCGCCGTTCGATCAGCGCGGCCCAGTCGTCCCCCTCGCTGAGGTCGAGCACATGGATCACCAGCACGCCCGTCGCGGGGTCATAGCTGACCCAGCTCGTGCCGGGCGTCGCGGTGATGAGGCAGGCCAGAGTCGCGAGCGCGTAGCGCGAGCGCAGCCGCAGGGGAATGCGGACGAAGCCGTTCTTGCGGCGAGGATCGTTCGCCAGGATGACGCGGGCGACCGCGATGTTGGAACGGATCATGTCGGCGATGAAGATGCCGAGCAGCCGCAGGATCGCGCCGGGCCGACGCAGCTTCAGCGGTGGCACGTCGAGCCGCTTCAGCAGGAAAGGTCCGAGCAGGCCGAGGATGCTTCCGAGCAGGATATGCCCCGGCGAAACGCTCTGGTTGAGCAGAAGCCAGAGCGCCAGCAACCCCAGCGTCGTCGGCGGCGAAGGCAGCCAGCGGCTCATGGCTTGCCTCCCGTCGAAGCGGCGGTCGGGCCCAGAACCCCCTGGATATAGGCTGCCGAGCCGTGCAGCCCGGACGCGGTGGTCTGCATGAAGCGCATCGCCGGCCCGGCCTGCAAAGTGAGGGTGAGGCACAGCAGGAGCAGGACGGCGACCGGGGCGAGCTCGATCACCCGCACGCGCGGCACCTCGCGCTCGATCACCGCCCAGAAGGAGCGGATACCGGCGCGGACCATCGCGATCAGCGTGACGAAGCCGGAGAGGAGGAGCAGGACAAGCAGGACCCAGGCGGCCGGGGCGACACCGGTCAGCGTCGACGGGTCGTTGCGGCCGAGCGCGCCGGCCAGGATCGCGAATTTGGCAACGAAGCCGGACAGCGGCGGCAGGCCGGAGAGCAGCAGCGCCGAGATGATGAAGGCGGCTCCGAGCACGGCGAGGATCGCAGGTACCGCGACGCCGGCTTCACCGTCTTCGCCTGGCTCCTCCTCATCCTCCATGCCATAGGCCTCGAGTGTGACGGCGAGGATGTCGTCGGTCGGCGCGCGGCCGCGTTCGATCAGCTCGATCAGCAGGAAGAAGGCGCCGATCGCGAGCGTCGATGACACCAGGTAATAGAGGGCGGGCCCGATGATCGCGACATCATTGGTGCCGAGCACGGCGAGCATGGTTCCCGAAGAGACCACCACGGAGAAGCTCGCGAGCTTGGCGAGGTCCTGCGAGGCCAGCATGCCGACCATGGCGAAGAGGATGGTCGCGGCCCCTGCGGCGAGCAGCCAGACATCGCCGAACTGGGCCGATCCGGCGGCAGCCTCGGGGCCGGCCAGCAGGAAGCCGATCCGGAGGATCGCGTAGATGCCGACCTTGGTCATCACCGAGAACAGCGCCGCCACCGGCGCACTCGCGGCCGCATAGGTGCCGGGCAGCCAGAAGCCGAGCGGCCATGCGGCGGCCTTCACCAGGAAGGCGACGCCGAGAATGCTCGTGCCGGTTTCCAGCAGGGCGCGCTCGCGGGCCGGTAGGCTGCCGATGCGGGCGGCGAGGTCAGCCATGTTGAGCGTGCCGGCGGCGCCGTAGACCATGCTGACGCCGACAAGGAAAACCAATGCTGCGACGAGGTTGACGGCGATGTAGTGCAGCCCGGCGCGAACACGCGCATGGCCGGAACCGTGCAGCGCCAGGCCGTAGGAGGCGGCCAGCAGCACTTCGAAGAAGACGAAGAGGTTGAACAGGTCGCCGGTCAGGAAGGCGCCGTTCAGCCCCATCAGCAGGAACTGGAACAGCGGGTGGAAATAGCTGCCGGAGCTGTGCCAGCGCGCCAGCGAGAAGATCAGCGCGGCGCAGGCGAGGATCGCGGTGAGCAGAAGCATCATGCTCGACAGCCGGTCGACCACCAGGACGATGCCGAACTGGGCCGGCCAGTCGCCGAGCCGGTAGACCTTGACCGCGGCGGCCGGATCGGGACCGGCGCTGCCCATCACCAGGGCGATCGCGATCGCGAGCAGGCCGAAGGTCGAGACGAGGTTGAGCACGGCCGCGACCGTGCGGTCGCGACCGTCGAAGAGCAGCATCGTCGCGCCTGCGATCAGCGGCAGGATGATCGGCGCGATGACGAGATGGTCGTGCCAGTTCACGAACCGCCCTCCCGGCCGTCGACATGGTCGCTGCGGGTCAACCCGCGCGAGGCCAGCAGGACGACGAGGAACAGGGCGGTCATGGCGAAGCTGATGACGATCGCCGTCAGCACCAGCGCCTGGGGCAGCGGGTCGGCATAGCGCGAGATGTCGCCGGCGGCGGCGGGGTCGAGCACCGGCGGGGCGCCGACGCGCAGCCTGCCCATGCCGAAG
>JAEXUU010000758.1 GCA_023452965.1 Pseudomonadota bacterium
CTGGCCGTAGCGATCGCCCCAGAACATCACCTCGCCCGGCGTGACGACCTCCATGCCGGCTTCGACGCCGCGCTTCCACCAGAAGTCGATATCGTCGACGCGCAGGGTCAGCGTGCAGCCCTGCGGCTGCTGCCAGGGATAGCCGTACTCGGGATAGGGATCGCTCAGCATCAGCGAGCCGCCATTGATGTAGAGGTGGATGTGCATGGTGCGGCCCTTCTCGTCGACCGGCTGGCGGGCGACTTCCTCGGCGCCGAACGCCTTCTGGTAGAATTCGGAGGCCTTAACTGCGCCGTCGACGCTGATGTAGGGCACGACGCCGCCGCGGGTTTCCGGCTGGGCTTCAGGCTTCTGGGCGGTTGCTGCTTGCGACATGGCGAAACTCCCTCTTTTGCTGCTGTTGGACGTTGGTTTCGTCTCTGCCGGCCGGTTTTTCCGGAGGCCTGACGCTAGGACGTTGGCGACCTGGCTAAGCCGACAAAGGTCGTGGATTATTTTTCGAAAGGCCGGTCTTGGCGCTCATTCGGCTCCTTTGAGCTCGATCGCGTTGCCGTCCGGATCCCGGATGTAGATCGCCTGACCTTCGCCCTCGGCGCCGTAGCGCGAGCCGGCTGCGACGATGGCGATGCCGCGACGCTCCAGGTGGGCGCGCAGGCCGGCTTCGTCGAAAGGCCTGATCCCCAGGCAGATATGGTCGACATTGCGGCCCTCGGCGCCCGCCGCCGCGCCGCCGGCGCGGCCGAGCGGGCCGGCGACGTCGACGAGATCGATCAGCGAGCGGCCGGCGCGCAATTGCACCAGCCCGAGCTCATCCTGCCGGCGTTCGACCGGGCAGCCGAGAACGTCCTGGTAGAAGCCGAGCATGCGGGCGGTGTCGGCGGTGCGGAACACCACATGGTCGAGCCCGGCGAGCGTGAACGGAATTTGCGCTGGCATCGCTGCCTCCATTTATCTTGACGTCGAGATAAGTGACCTATTGTCTTGACGTCAAGATATATCTGGCGTCTCTGCTGACAGGATCGGACAGGAGCTGGAGATCGGGATGGACGGTGCGGTTGAAGAGCGGCAGGACCATGTCGATCGGCTGCGGGCGCAATGGGCGCGCGAACTGCCGGATCTCGACACCAGCCCGATGGCGGTGATCGGCCGCGCCAGGCGGATCACCTTGCGGCTGCGACCGGGCATCGAGGCGGTCTTCGCCCGTCACGGCCTCGATGCCGGCGAGTTCGATGTGATCTCGACCCTGCTGCGCTCGGGCGAGCCCTGGCGGCTGACGCCCACCGCGCTCTACCAGACGCTGATGATCTCCTCGGGCGGGCTGACGGCGCGCCTCAATCGGCTGGAAGCAGCCGGGCTGATCCGGCGCCGTGAGGCTCAGGAGGACCGGCGCAGTCTCTTGGTCGAGCTGACCGAGGTCGGCCGGGCCAAGGCCGAGGCCGCCTTTCGCGAGGACATGGCGCTGGAGCGCCGGCTGCTGGACGGCCTCGATGCCACGGAGCAGGCCGAGCTCGCCCGCTTGCTGACGAGGCTGGCGCTGAGCCTTGAAAGTTAATCCAATATGTTAGAATGATGGTACAAGACTTTGTAACTGCGAGCTACATCAGACTGTTCAGGCGGCCGATGAGGCGCCTCACAGCCGGCACATCGCGAACCGGCCGTGCACTCAGCTCGCGCTGGATACGCCGCTGTCCTGCATGAGCCGGTCGATATGCAGCCTGATATGGGCCGCCTCGCTGGCACTGTTCGCAAGGGCGATCGCCCGGTCGAAGGCGATCCGCGCCTCGCGGCCGCGGCCGAGCTGCAGCAGCAGCCCGCCTTTCAGGCCAAAGAAGTGGAAATAGCCGGAGAGCGATGCTTCCAGCGGTTCGACGAGCGCGAGCGCAGCTTCGGGACCGCGCAGCTTGGCGACTGCAACCGCACGGTTCAGCGTTACGACGGGCGAAGGCTGGATGTGCTCCAGCGTGGCGTAGAGCAGGTCGATCCGCGCCCAGTCGGTCTCCTCAGGCCGCGCCGCGCGGGCATGGACGGCCGCTATCGCGGACTGGATCTGGTAGGGGCCAGGCCGCTGGTGGCGCATGGCCTTGTCGATCAGGGCCAGGCCTTCCGCGATCAGGTGCCGGTCCCAAAGCGCCCGGTCCTGGTCGTCGAGCAGCACGATTGCCCCGCTGGTGTCGAGACGGGCCGCCGAGCGCGCATGCTGAAGCAGCATCAGCGCTGCGAGGCCCATGATCTCGGGCTCGGTCGGGAACAGCCGCAGCAGCAACCGTGCCAGACGGATCGCTTCCTCGCTGAACGGCCGGCGGCGGTCGGCTTCCGCGCCCGAGGCGGAATAGCCTTCGTTGAAGACGAGGTAGAGCATCGCCGCGACCGCCGCCAGCCGTTCGCCGCGCTCGACAGGGCCGGGCGCTTCGAACGGCACCTCGGCGGCGGCGATCCGCGCCTTGGCCCGGGTGATGCGTTGCTCCATCGCGCTTTCGCCGACGAGAAAGGCCCGGGCGATCTGCTTGACGCTCAGCCCCGAGACGATGCGCAGGGCGAGTGCGACCTGCTGCGTTGCAGGCAGCTCGGGATGGCAGCAGATGAACAGCAGCCGCAGGATGTCGTCGCGGTAGTGGGCCCCGTCGAGCCGCTCGGCGACATCGCTTTCGGCATCGCCGAGGTCGGAGATCTGGTCGTCCTGCGGCAACGGTTCCTGTTTCTTCTGTCGCCTGACCTGATCGAGCGCGACATTGCGGCCGACGAAGATCAGCCAGGCGGTTGGGTCGCGCGGCGGCCCGTTCTGCGGCCAGGTCTTGAGCGCCCTGAGGCAGGCCTCCTGATAGGCCTCCTCGGCGATGTCGAGATCGCGGAAATAGCGCAGCAATGCGCTGATCGCCTGGGGGCGGGCGGCAAGCAGCGCCGCATCGATCCAGGCGAGATCGGCCATTTTCAGACTCCGGCCGGATAGTAGACCGCAAGCGGGCGAACCTCGAAGGCGCCGCCGGGATTGGCCTCGCCGAGCTCGCGCGCGATGCCGAGCGCCTCGTCGAGATCGGCGACGTCGACGATGTAGAAGCCGAGGAACTGCTCCTTGGTCTCGGCGAAGGGGCCGTCGAGGATAAGCGGCGCGTCACGATCCTTGCGCAGGGTCGTCGCCGCCGTGGTCGGCAGCAGGCGCGCGACGGGGCCGAGCTTGCCTTCCTTGGCGATGCGCTGGCGGACCTTTTCGAGGCGGCCCATGACCTCCTCGTTCTGCTCCTTCGTCCAGGCCGTGACGACCTCTTCGGAATGATAGCAAAGGATGGCGTAGTGCATCGGCGGCTCCTCTCATGGCCAAGGACGTGTGGCCGGGCCCGCAGCCGACAGGCGGGAGCGCAAAAAATCAAGCCGTGGGCGCGTCGCGCGGATGCAGTTACCCTGGAAGCCTCAGCCCACAACCAGAGGAGCCATTCCGCGAGGAATGGCGTCTCGAAGGATGTTCCAGGAGGTTTTGGAACCAACTGGAGCATCCTTCGAGATGCAAGCTGCGCTTGCTCCTCAGGATGAGGGCTGAGGAGTTCGTACAGCCTCTCTCACACCACCGGCGGGTTGAGCCGGGCAAAGCCCTCCTGGCGATGATACGGGAAGGCAGGGTACGGCGGGACCGTCGCGCTCGCCTTGTCGAGCCTCGCGATCTGCTCCGGCGTCAGCGCCCAGCCGACGGCGCCGAGATTGTCGCGCAATTGCTGCTCGATGCGGGCGCCGATCATCACCGAGGCGACGCTCGGGCGCTGCAGCAGC
>JAEXUU010000760.1 GCA_023452965.1 Pseudomonadota bacterium
AGGCCGGCTTGCCGCTCAGCGTCACGATGAAGGGGGTGAGGCCGCTGGCCCCTTTCGGGCGGTCGACGATCTTGAGCTTGGCTGAAATGCTGCCGTCGGGGAGGGGGGTGAGCTGCGGGCGGCCGAACGACCATTGTCCGGCGCCCTCGACGAAGACGTCGTCGATCGCGCCGCCTTCCGGAGCCTTCAGGATCAGCTTGAGCGCATGCTCGCTTTCCTTTTCGCCGCGCGTGACCTCGATGATCGAGAGGCGGTCGCGTGCGAGGCCGAGCTTGACGGGCTGCGGGATGCGCGCCTCGAACTCTTCGAGCCTGGGCGACGTCACCGAGGTCACGCCTGGTTCGAGCCAGAGCCGGGCCTCGCCCTTGGCAGGAACGCAGATCTTGTCGCAGACGGCGTAGTCGAGCTTCAGCGCCACGGTCACCGGGCGAGTCGGATCGACCGGCTGGACGGAGACCGGCACGACGATTTCGCCGACATAGCCGATGCCGAAGCCGTTCGCGTCCTCGAAGCGCTCTGGGGCCGGCCAGCGCACATCGAGACCGCCGACATTCTCCGAGCCGCTCCAGTCGAACACCGGCGGAACTCCGGAGTCGCCGGGGCTGCGCCAATAGGTCTTGTAGCCGGGCGCCATCACGATCTCGACGCCGACACGTTGCTTGCCGGAGGCTGCGGTTGCGCCGGCGATCAGGCGCATCGAGGAATGGGTGCTTTTCGACCAGAGCGAAACGGCCGCTTCCTGCGCCCCGGCGGGTGTGCCGAGCGTCAGGGCAGCCGAAAAAAGGGCGGCGAGAAATTTCACGACAGCTGATTTAGGCGATCCGGGCGAGAATAGCGAGAAACACGCAGTCGCGACCTCAAACATTTGCGTTAGGGCGGGAGGTCAGCCTCCGTGACAGAGGAATGCGGCGTGAGAAGGACACGATAATTTGGCGTTGCACCCCCGTTCCCAGCGCGCCCGCAAAGGCTTAGCATGGCGCCATGAAGATCGGTTCGAACCAGCGGGTCAGCGGTCGCAGTTATCTCGACGGGCAGTGCCTGATCGCGATGCCCGGCATGAGCGATGCGCGCTTCGCCCGCACCGTCGTCTATCTCTGCGCCCATTCCGAGGACGGAGCGATGGGCATCATCGTCAACAAGCCGGCTGCCGATACGCGCTTTCCCGAGCTTCTGGTGCAGCTCGACGTGATCCCGCCGGACCAGGCGATTCGCCTGCCGAGCCAGGTCGAGCGCGTCCAGGTGCTGCGTGGCGGTCCGGTCGAGACCAAGCGCGGCTTCGTGCTGCATAGCGCCGACTTCTTCCTGGAATCGGCGACGCTGCCGATCGATGACGGTATCTGCCTGACAGCGACGCTCGATATCCTGCGCGCCATGGCGCTCGGCAGCGGTCCGGAGAATGCGGTCCTGGCGCTCGGTTATGCCGGCTGGGGCGCCGGTCAGCTCGAGGCCGAGATCCAGTCCAATGGCTGGCTGCACTGCGAGGCCGATTTCGACCTGCTCTTCGATGACGGGCTCGACACCAAATACGAGCGGGCGCTGCACAAGCTCGGCATCGACCCCGCCTTCCTCTCTAACCAGGCCGGCCACGCCTGAGAGGGCGCATTCACCTTTCAAGTCATTCCGGCTGAAGCGAAGCGGAGCGTCGGAATCCATCGCGGAACGCGCCGCCTATCGATGGATTCCGGAACGGCGCTGCTACGCAGCTTGTCCGGAATGACGGTGCAGGTAGCCGGCAGGTGGCGCGTTGCCGGTTAGGCCGCCTCGGGCGAGGCGCTCGACGCCCCCACCAGCCGCCGCGCTTCCGCCGCCGTCATCGGCTGTCCGAAAGTGTAGCCCTGCGCGTACTGGCAGCCGAGCTGGTAGAGTTCGATCGCATCCGACTCTGTCTCGGCGCCTTCCGCCACCACGTCCATGCGCAGATCGGCGGCGAGCTGGACGATCGAGCGCAGGATCACCGGCGGGCGGCCATTGCCCATCTGGCGCACGAAGCTCTGGTCGATCTTGATCGTGTCGAAGGGGAAGCGCTGCAGATAGGACAGCGAAGAATAGCCGGTGCCGAAATCGTCGAGCGAGAGGCCGGCGCCGAGATCGCGGATGCGTGACAGCATCTGCGCGGCGTATTCCGGGTTCTCCATCACCAGGCTTTCGGTGATCTCGAGCTTCAGCGTGCCCGGCAGTACGCGCCGGCGCGCCAGCACCGATTTGACGTCGCGCAGCAGATCGTGGCGCAGGAGCTGGCGGCTGGAGACGTTGACGCTGGCGAAGATCGGCGGCTCGACCTCGAGCGCCGCCTGCCAGGCGGCGAGTTCGCGGGCCGTCCGGTCCATCACATAGACGCCGAGATCGACGATCAGCCCGCTCTCCTCGGCAATCGCCTGGAAGTCCTGCGGCAGCAGTCGCCCTTCGCGCGGTTGGTCCCAGCGCATCAGCGCCTCGAAGCCGGCGATGGTGCGGTCTTCCAGCCTGACGATCGGCTGGTACATCACCTGGATCTCGCCGCGCTCGATCGCGCGGCGCAAATCGCTTTCGAGCGCGAGCCGGTCGTTGCGGTCGCTGCGCATCGCCGGGACGAAGACCTCGACCAGGTTGCCGCCCTGGTTCTTGGCGTGGGCCATGGCGAGTTCGGCGTTCTTCAGCGCATCGTCCTTGCGGGCGGTCGGCGTGCCGTCGAAGAGGGTGAGGCCGATCGAGGGCGTCAGCACGATCTCGCGTTCGGCGAAGGTGATCGGCGTCGAGACGGCGCGGCGGATGAGCTCGGCCAGGGCCAGGATGCGCTCGGGATCGCTCTCCGAGACGATGATCATCGCGAAGATGTCGCCGCCGATCCGTGCGAGCGTGTCCTGCGTCCTGAGCAGCCGGCCGAGGCGGCGCGCCAGCGTCAGGAGGATCGAATCGCCGGCCGAGAAGCCGACGGATTCGTTGACCTGCTTGAAGCG
>JAEXUU010000815.1 GCA_023452965.1 Pseudomonadota bacterium
CGAGCCGACGCCACCGATCACCACCACGACGAAGGTCATGATCAGGATCTGCTCGCCCATGCCGACCTGCACGGCGAGGATCGGCCCGGCCATCAGCCCGGCGAGGCCGGCGAGCAGGGCGCCGAGCCCGAAGACGGCGGTGTAGAGCAAGCGGATGTCGACGCCGAGCGCCCGGACCATCTCGCGATGGGTCGCGCCGGCCCGAACCAGCATGCCGATGCGGGTGCGGTTGATCAGGAGATAGAGCCCGAGCGCAACGAGGAGGCCGACCGCGATGATGATCAGCCGGTAGACCGGATAGCTCAGACCGGGCAAAAGCTCGACCGAGCCGTTGAGCGCCGGCGGCACCGAGACGAAGAGCGGCTGGCGCCCGAACAGCAGCGTCACGCTCTGGTTGAAGATCAGGATCAGCGCGAAGGTCGCCAGCACCTGGTCGAGATGGTCGCGGGCATAGAGCCGGCGCAGCACGAAGAGCTCCATCGCCATGCCGACGATGGCGGCCGCCGCAAGGCCGGCGATGATGGCGATGATGACCGAGCCGGTCTGCGCCGCGGCGAAGGCGGCGGCATAGGCGCCGACCATGTAGAGCGAGCCATGGGCGAGATTGATCACGCCCATGATGCCGAAGATCAGCGTCAGCCCGGCGGCGAGCAGGAACAGCATCACGCCGAACTGCAGGCCGTTGAGCAGTTGTTCGAGAACGAGGGTCATCGCTGCGGGAACCGGACAAGCCCGACAAGGGCGCGGGGAACCCTCTCCTGTAAGGAGAGGCCAGGGTGAGGTGTAGGCCGTCGGACCAGTGACGCGAGGGGGAGGGCTGGGTTCAGGCTCATGAAGTCTCTCCCGAACACCTCACCCCTGCCCCTCTCACTGATCTCGGGCTTGCCCGAGATCAGCACTTAAGTCGGCAACAGCCGACTTCGATGCAGGGGAGGGGTCTCCGCGCCCTATCCGTCGTGGTCGGTGCGCAAGAGGCGCTAGCTCAGAGCTTGCAATCCTTGGCGTAGGCGTCGCTGTGATTGCTCAGCACCTTGCCCGAGGTCTTCAGCACCGGCGCGCCATCCGCGCCTTTTTCGACCTTGAGCGCGTACCAGTCCTGGACCGGGTGCTGGTTGGGGCCGAACTTGAAGGCGCCGCGCACCGACTGGAAATCGGCTTTGGCGAGTGCCTTGCGCAGCGCCGGCACATCGGTCTTGCCACCGGTCGCCTTCAGTGCCGAGGCGATGGCGAGGGCGGTGTCGTAGCCCTGGCTGGCATAGTAGGTCGGCACGCGGTTATAGGCCTTGGTAAAGGCCTCGACGAAGGCCTTGTTCGAGGGGTTGTCGAAGTCGGTGTTCCAGTGCGCGGTCACGCTGAGGCCGAGGGCGGCCTCGCCTACGGCCTTGAGCGTGGTGGAATCGAGCGAAGGCTCGGCCAGCACCATCGGGGTTTTGCCGAGCAGGCCGGCCTGCTGATACTGGCGCAGGAAGGCGATGCCGAGCCCGCCCGGATGGAACTGGAAGACGACGTCGGGATTGGCCGAGCGGATCTGCGCCATCTCGGGTGCGAAATCGGTCTGGTCTAGGCGTGTGTAGACCTCGCCGACAACCTCGCCCTTGAACAGGCGCTTGAAGCCGGCGAGCGCATCCTTGCCGGCCTGGTAGTTCGGGGCGAGGATGAAGGCCTTCTTGTAGCCGAGATTGGTGGCGTGCTGGCCGGCGCTCTCGTGCAGGCTGTCATTCTGCCAGGAGACGACGAAATAGTTCTCGTTGCACTCCTTGCCAGCGAAGTTCGACGGCGCCGCATTGGGGCTGACATAGAGCGCTCCGGCATCGACGATATCCGGCACGGTCGCGCCGGCAACGTTCGAGAAGACGATGCCGGTCATGATCTTGATGCCGTCGGTCTTCAGCATCTTCTCGGCGATCTGCTTGCCC
The DNA here is from genome assembly GCA_023452965.1 of Pseudomonadota bacterium. The sequence goes on from JAEXUU010000815.1 coordinate 1,917, forward strand.
TGGCCGGGCTTCAGCGCATCGTCCTCGACCACGAGCTCGACGGGCGCGCCGCCGAGCTTGCCGCCGTTCATGTCGATGGCAAGCTTGAAGGCGTCACGAATATCCTGGCCGAGATAGCCGCCCGGCCCCGACAATGTCGTGACCATGCCGATCTTGACCGGCGCCTGCTGGGCGAGGGCCGTGGAGGCCAGCAGTATCGAGGTGAGACCGAGTGAGGAGGCGAGGCTTCGCATCGTGTGTTTGCGCATGATTGTCGAGTTCCCCTGTTTTTTTGGTCGTTGTATTCACGATTGTTCCGGCTCGTCCGCCGGGAGAATAATGTCATCCCGTGACACCGCGAAATAGCGAAACGACACTGCGTCACCGCCCGTTTCGACTGTCCCGAAGGCGGGCGAAGCGAAGTGATAGGGCGCGACGATCGCGGCTTCAGCCGCGCAGCAGCGCAGGATGCGCTCACGTGTCGCCAGCGCCTGGGCCGGGTCGCCGCAGAAATTCGAGCCGAGCCCGGCCATGACGAGCTGGATCGGATGGTGGATGAGATCGGCGAGGAAGCAGACGTCGCCCGCCTCCGTCCGCAGTCTGGCGATGCTCATGCCCGGCGAATGGCCGGGCGCAGGCTCGAGCGACAGGCCGGGCGCGATCTCCGCCGGCGTCTCGACGTCGGTCAGGACGCCCGCCTCGACGAGCGGCAGCACGCTGTCGACGAAGGCGCCGTGCAAGGTGGCGCCGGTGGGATCGGCCGCGTGCAGCGCCGACCAGTGCTTGAATTCCGCGCGGGGCACGACATAGCGCGCTCCGCCGAAGGTGGGCCGCCAGCCTTGCCCGTCATGCACCGTGTTCCAGCCGACATGATCGGCGTGGAGATGGGTGTTGACGACGAGGTCGACGCTGCTGGCGGGAAAACCCAGCGCTGCCAGCACGTCGAGAAAGCGCCCGGTGCGGTGGTTCCACGCCGGGCGGTGTGGCCGTTCCTTGCCATTGCCGATGCCGGCATCGATCAGCACCGTCAGGCCCGGTCGGGCGATCAGATAGCTGTTGAAGCTGAGGTTGAGCGTGGCGTTCACCGCGTCGATCGCACCTTCGGGCAGCTTTTCGGCGGCCGACGCCAGATCGGCGGGTGTCAGCGAAGCGAATATCGCCGTCGCTGGCCAGCCGATTCCTTCCATGTCGGCGACCCGGTAGATTCGGGTCGAGCCGAGGCTCAGCAGGTCGACCGTGGCCGAGAGTTCGGGCAGCCGCAGGCGCGTCACCTTCGTCATGTCACAGTGCCGGCAGCTTGCATTGCGCCGCGAAAGGGTCGCCCTGTTCGCTCAGCAACTTGGCCCGGGTGCGCAGGACCGGCTTTCCGGCCTCGTCCTTCTCGACGACCATGGCCCACCAATCCTGCACTGGGTGCTGGTTTGCGCCGAACTTGAAAGTGCCGCGGGTGGAGGCGAAATCGGCCTTCAGCATTGCCTTGCGGAAGGCGGTAGCATCGACCTTGCCGCCGCTGCCCCGCAGTGCGGCGCCGATCGCCCGGGCGGTGTCGTAACCCTGGGCCGCGTACATCGTCGGCGTACGGCTATAGGCTTTCGTGAAGGCGGCGACGAAGGCCTTGTTGGCCGGGTTGTCGAGGTCCGTGTTCCAGTGGCCGGAGACGTTGAGGCCAACGGCCGCATCGCCAACCGCCGCGAGTATCGTGTGATCCATCGACGGCTCGGCGACGACCATCGGCACCGTTCGAAGCAGGCCAGCCTGCTGGTATTGACGCAGGAAGGCGATGCCGAGGCCGCCCGGCTGGAACTGGAAGACGACGTCCGGATTGGCGGCGCGGATCTGTGCCATTTCCGGGGCGAAATCGGTCTGGTCGAGGCGGGTATAGACCTCGCCGATCACGTCGCCCTTGAAGAAGCGCTTGAATCCGGCGATCGCGTCCTTGCCGGCCTGGTAGTTCGGCGCCAGCACGAAGGCCTTCCTGTAGCCGAGCGCCGTGGCGTTCTGGCCGGCACTGCCCTGCATCGTGTCGGTCAGCCACGAAACGACAAAATAGTTCTCGTTGCACTCCTTGCCGGCGAATTCCGAGGGACCCGCATTGGCGCTGACATAGAGCGCGCCGGAATCGACGATATCCGGCACGGTCGCGCCGGCGACGTTCGAGAAGACGATGCCGGTGAACAGCTTGACACCTGCGGTCTTCAGCATCTTCTCGGCGATCTGCTTGCCCTGGCCGGGCTTCAGCCCGTCATCCTCCACGAGGAGCTCGACCGGCACACCGCCGAGCTTGCCGCCTTCCATGTCGATGGCGAGCCTGAAGGCGTCGCGGATGTCCTGGCCGAGATAGCCGCCCGGGCCCGACAGGGTGGTGATCATCCCGACCTTGACCGGGACCTGCTGTGCCAGGGCGCCGCCGCCGGCCAGCAGGGAGAATGCGGTGCTAAGCAGCGCGCTGCGCAGTTTCATTCCGAACTCCGGTCGTTCCGGCCGGCCCGCCGATCCGTTCGACGAGGCCGCCGTGCTGCCGCGCATTCGCACGGCGTTCGCGCGTCGCCAGTCGCTGGCGGCGCAGGGCATTGTCAGAGCGCGACCCATCCTGCTGGCGGCTTCCTGCCGGGATGGACGGCGCCGCACTGCTTGCAGGTGCGGGCCTTTTCATCGGCGAAGAAGGCTTCGTAGAGCGGTGGCAGGTCCTTCACGAGATCCCCGACCTTCAGCTCGATGCGATGCACCAGGCCGTTGCACTCGAAGCAGTACCATTCGAAGCCGTCGACCTGGTCGGGGTGGCGCGCCGGCTCGACCACGAGACCGATCGAACCCTCCTGCGGGCGCTGCGGCGAGTGGCGCACGTGCGGCGGGAGCAGGAAGACGTCGCCCTCGCGGATCGTGACGTCGTAGTGCTTCCCGTCGTCGACCAGCTTGAGCATCATGTCGCCCTTGAGCTGGTAGAAGAACTCCTCCACCGGGTCGTCATGGAAGTCGGCGCGCTGGTTCGGCCCACCGACCACCATCACCGTCATCTGGCCGTCGTCGAACACCTTCTTGTTGCCGACCGGCGGCTTCAGCAGGTGCTCGTTCTCTGCGATCCACTTCTTGAAATTGAAGGCCTTCAGCCGTCCTTCGGTCGCCATATCCGTCTCTCCCGGTTGTTCCATCCTAGCCGCGTTTCAGCCGGCCTTCGCAAGGGCGCGGCCTGCCGCGAGCTTGAGCCCGCAATTCTCGAAAGCCGCGCGCGTCGCCGCCTTCTCGGCTTCGGTCAGCTCGAGCAGCGGCGCACGCACGCGCCCGCCGACCTGGCCGAGCAGTTCCTGCCAGTATTTCTGGTGCGCATGCGGCTTCTCGGCGGGCCGGGTCGTGCGCAGTGCCTCGCGCACCGGATTGAGGCTGTCGCGGATGGCCTGCGCCTTGTCGACCTCGCCGGCGAAGGCAAGATCGGTGTAGTCGCGCATGCGACGGTCGTTCGCCGTCTGGATCAGGTAGGGCGGCGATGAGCAGAGATAGACCTGCCAGCCGAGCTCGACGATGTTGTCGAGCCATTCCTCCTCCGAGGCGGTGCTGACCAGGATGCGGTCGCCCGCGAGTCTCGTCAGCTCGGCGTACATGGCGCGCGGCACGCTGTATTTGATCGCGACGACGTTCTCGATGTCGGCGAGGCGGTTGCACAGCTGCGGGCGCATCAGATAGCCGGAGTCCGGATGGCTCCAGAGCGCGATGCCGATATCGACCTGTTCGGCGATGGTCCGGTAGTACTGGTAGAGCGTCTCGTCCTGCGCCTTGAAGAAATGCAGGATCGGCGCGTGCACGACGATGTAGTCGGCGCCGACCTTCTGGGCGTGCTTCGCCAGATCGATGACGACATCCATGTTCTGGTCGGAGCAGGACATGATCGTCTGGCCGCGTCCTGCGGTGGCCTCGACAGCCAGCTCGAAGCTGCGCTTGCGCTCCTCGACCGACATCGCGAAAAACTCGCCCTGCTTGCCGGCGATGAACAGGCCGTCGATGCCGAGATCATCAGTCCAGTGCCTGATGTTCTCGCGAAAGCCGTCCTCGTCGATGGCGAGCGAGTTGGTGAAGGGCGTCAGCGCCGCCGCCCAGATGCCCTTCATATTGGCGCGGGTGTAAACCTTCGCGTCCTTCCTGGCGTATTTCATCTGGCCTGTCTCCCTGTCGCCCGCCGGTCAGATCGCCATGCGGTGCGAGACGTTCTTGATGATCGTGTAGTGCGAGAGCCCCTCCGCGCCTCCCTCGCGGCCGTAGCCGCTGTCCTTGACCCCGCCGAACGGCACCTCGGCGACCGAGGCCTCCAGCGTATTGATCGAGACGTTGCCGGCCTCGATCTCGTCGGCGAGCCGGTCGGCCCGGCTGGCCGAATGGGTGAAGGCATAGGCGGCGAGGCCGAAGGGCAGGCCGTTCGCCTTGGCGATCGCGTCGTCCAGCGTCGAGACCGGGTTGATCACCGCGAGCGGTCCGAACGGCTCCTCGCGCATGACCCTGGCATCATCCGGCACGTCGGCCAGCACGGTCACCGGGAAGAAATAGCCGCGATTGCCGATCCGCTCGCCGCCGGCGAGCACGCGTGCGCCCTTGGCGCGAGCGTCCGCGACCAACGCCTCCATCGCCTCGATGCGGCGATGATTGGCGACCGGGCCCATCTGCGTTGCGGCATCGAGGCCATTGCCGATCACGACCGACCGCGCCTTCTCGGCGAAGGTCCTGGCGAAGGCCTCGTAGATCGGTTCCTGCACGAAGAAGCGCGTCGGCGAGGTGCAGACCTGGCCGGCATTGCGCGACTTGCGGATTGCCGAGGCCGTCGCAGCCGCGACCGGATCGACATCGTCGCAGACGATCACCGGGGCATGGCCGCCGAGCTCCATCAGCACCGGCTTCATATGGTCGGCGGCGATGCGCGTCAGGTGCTTGCCGACCGCGGTCGAGCCGGTGAAGGCGATCAGTCGGGTCTGCTCCTGCGGGATCAGGTAGGAGGAGATCTCGGCCGGGACGCCGAAGACGAGGTTGAACACGCCGGGCGGCAGGCCGGCATCGTGCAGCGCGCGGGCGATGTGCATGGCGCCGGCCGGGGTCTCCTCGGCCGCCTTCAGGATGATCGAGCAGCCTGCCGCGAGCGCGCCGGCGATCTTGCGCGCCGGTTGGCTCATCGGGAAATTCCAGGGCGAGAAGGCTGCGACCATGCCGATCGGCTGGTGCATCACGACATATTTGATGCCGGGCTCGCTAGGGATCACCCTTCCATAGGTGCGCTGTCCCTCGGCCGCGTCCCATTCGAAGAACTCGCAGCCCCTGATCACCTCGAGCTGCGCCTGGAGGAAGGGCTTGCCATGCTCGAGGGTGATCGCATGGGCGATCTCGTCGATGCGGGCCCGCATCAGCGCCGCGGCCTTGAGCATGATCTCACCACGGGCCCGCGGCGATGTCCGGCTCCAGACCCTGAAGCCCTCTTTCGCCGCAGCCAGCGCATCGTCGAGATCGGCACGGCCAGCGACAGGCACAGAACCGATCACGCTCTCATCGGCCGGATTGAGCACGGGCAGGCTACCGGAGGTCTTGCGCCAGGCGCCGCCGATATAGAGCTGGAGGTCGGGATAGGCGGTCATGGAGAGCCTCGAACGGAGCGGCCAAGGGCGCGATGTCGATGCATGATGGTTGCGACGATCGTCATATGGAATTCAGCTTATTTGTCTGAATTCATACGACGTGCTTATAAATCGGCATGGCAGTCACCTTGCGGCAGATCCAGGCCTTCCTCGCCGTCGCCGAACTCGGCACCTTCACCAAGGCGGCGGAGCGCCTGCACATGGCGCAACCGGCGCTGTCGCAACTGGTTCGCGATCTGGAGCAGGCCCTCGGCATCCGCCTGTTCGACCGCACGACACGTCGGGTCGAGCTGACGGAAGGCGGACGGGAGTTCCAGGGCGCGTCGGCCAAGATCGTCCACGATCTCGACCTCGCCATCCAGAATGCCAACGATCTCGCAGAACGTCGGCGCGGCCGGATCACCGTGGCAGCCCCGCCGCTGCTGGCGGCGGCGATCCTGCCCGAGGCGATCGCGGAGATGCGCGAGCGCTTTCCCGGCGTGCAGGTCGGGGTACTCGATGCGCGTACCGAGACGATCATCGAGGCCGTCAGGACGAGCCGCGTCGATTGCGGCCTCGGCACCTTCGCTGCGGTCGAGGACGGCATCGAGCGCATCCCGATGGCGCGCGACAATCTGATGCTGTTCTGCAGCCCCGGCAGCCGCTTCGCAGGCGCGACGGTCGATTGGCGCGAGCTGCAAGGCGAGCCGCTGATCACACTGACCCGAGACAGCGGCATCCGGCTCCTGGTCGAAGTCGCCTATGAGACGGTCGGCATTCCGCTGCTGCCGGCCTATGAGGTGTCGCAGATCACGACGGCGCTGGCGCTGGTCGAGGCCCGTCTCGGTGTCGCCGTGCTCCCGACCTATGCGCGCGCTGCCGCGCCGCATCGCAGAATCCTCGCCCGGCCGCTGTCGAATCCGGCGATCGCTCGGGATATCGTGATGATCCGGCCGAGCGGGCGTTCCGTATCGCCCGCGCTGGCTGCGTTCGAGGCAATTCTGCGCCGGTACGCCCGCCGGCTCGCACCGACCGATGTCGACTGAGTTCGAAGCTGTCAGGGCAGATGCAATTCACGCCGATGTGAGGCCACCGCGCGAGATATCGGTCTTCTGACGGCTCTTGCAGAGCCATCGGGTTCGACAAGAGAACGCCCGATGTCTGGCGTGGCCAATTGCCGGCCCGCCCAGATGCGGGCGCCCATTTCCAGGCATCGGCCAAATTCCGACGCGGTCCGGCAGAGCTGACATCCAGGCCAGAATGACCTTGAAGCCTCCCGATATGCCGTGCTGCTGTTCAAAGCACTCATCTTGGAATGGTATGTCGATCCAATACATCGTTCTTTGTCGTTCCAATTTATTCCAATGATTTCCATTCATATCAAAGGTATATCTACGATATTTCTGCTTATCTCACGCCGCAATTATCTGTCTGATCATTAAAATCTTCGCCATCATTTGTTCGGCGGAGTGGCCGCGCGGGGGGAGTGCCCATTAGCGATCTCGCAGCGGCCGCGTCTCGAACTGACCAGGGGCAAGCCTATCGCATCGCGATCGACGAGAGGCAGCATCTCGCGGGCCCGATGCGGCGGAAGCACTCTGACCTCGGTGTCTCCGAACATTGCGCCGGCGGACTTGCGCGGGCGTGTGCCGGCTCCGAGCCTTCGATGAGGCCGCCTTCGCTCGCTTCGGGACGTGGACGCCGTGAGGTCCCCTCCTCGTCCTCCGGCCCGCCGGCCGCGCTCATCCCCTCTGCGTCTCGCTTCCCCAAGCGTCGCACACCAGCGTCGGAGCCAGCACGATGAACGCCGTTACGCCGAACGCCCCTCTCGCCATTCCTCTTGCGGTCGTGACCCAGCGGATCTGGCTGGAGTGCAAGAGGGCGCCGGACAGCTCCGCCTATTTCGTGCCGTTCGTCTACCGCCTCGATGCGAACGTCGACCCGCAAAGGCTGGAACAGGCGCTGCGCGCGACGGTGGACGCCCATCCGGCGCTGCGCTCGGTGGTGACCGAGGTGGACGGCAAGCCGTTCCAGGTCGTCAAGGAGACGCCGGCCCAGCTGCTGGAGTACGCGGACAGCTGGGAATGGGCGATCACCAAGCCGTTCGACATGGAAAACGGCCCGCTGTTCCGCTTCATGCTCTGCGGCGACATCTTCGTCATCAACGGCAGCCACCTCATTCTGGACGGCGGCTCCATCCTGCTGCTGCTGGAGGAGGTCAGCGCCCGCTATCACGGCCGGGCAGCGCCGGAACCGGGGCCGGGCCCCGAAGCCTGGCGAGCGCATGAGAACGCTTATCTGGAGAGTCCGGAGCGCGAGGCCGACAGGGCCTATTGGGCGGGGACGCTGGCGCAGTCCGATTTCCGCGCCGGCCTGCCGACCAGGCGCGAGAGCTATGCCGGCGAGCAGGACGGCAACCTCTATTTCTCCCTGCGCCTGCCGCAGATGAATGTGAGCCCGTTCATCACCACGCTCGCCCTGATCCAGGCGCTGATCCACCGCTATACCGAGCAGGAGATGGTGGCGGTGCTCTATCCCACCGATCTGCGCGGCAAGGAGTTCGCTCGGTCCATGGGCTCGTTCGTCAACTCGCTGATCGCGACGGCGAGCTTTACGCCCGAGCTTTCCTTCACGCAGCTCGTGGCGCAGGTGCAGGAGCAGCGGCGGGCAACCCGCGCGCATGACCGTCTGTCGTTCCAGGAGGTGATCGCGGGCCTGCGCAAGGCGCGGCCCTCGGACGCCGTCCAGCTACCGAACGTTTCGGTCTCCTGGGCGAAGCCGCTCTGGCCGTTCGAACTCGGGACGCCGCTGCCGCTCGAGACCGTGGATTGCCAGAACGACCTCTTGTTCCTCGCCTTCGCCGAAGGGGACCGGCTCGATCTGCGCCTGCAATACAGCGCCCGCCAGTTCACCCGCCGCTTCGTGGAGGAGATTGCGGCGCATCTCTCGGTCCTGGCCGATCTCGTCGCCGCTGAGCCGCATGCGCCGCTCTCGAAGCTGATGCTCGCAACTCCCGCCGAAGTCGAGCGCATCGAGCGCGACTGGACACCCGCGCCCGCGCCGCGCGGCGATCTGCAATTGCTCCACGACGCCTTCTCCGACTGGGCCGAGCGGCAACCCGAGGCTCCGGCCCTGCTGACGCGCGAGCGCGTGATCAGCTATGGCGAGATGGAGCGGCTGACCAACCGCATCGCCCACGGCCTGCGCCGCCGCGGCGTCAAGCCGAACACGCTGGTCGGCGTGATGATGGAAAAGGGCTGGGAGCAGGCGGTGGCCTGCATGGCCATCCTGAAGGCTGGCGGCGGCTATCTGCCGATCAATGCCGGCTGGCCGGCCGAGCGCATGGACGCCGTGATCTCCCAGGGCGATGTCGCGGTGGTTTTGTCCCAGAAGCGCGTCGTGGAGCGTCTCGGCCGTCCCGGGCTCGCGGTCGACGACGAGGCCTTGTGGGCGGGCGAGCCGGACACGCGTCCGACCTCGGTCAACGCGCTCGGCGACATCTGCTATGTGCTGTTCACCTCGGGCTCGACCGGCAAGCCGAAGGGCGTGACGCTGACCCATTTCAGCGTGATGAACACCCTGCGCAATGCCAATGAGGAACATCGCGTCGGTCCCGGCGACCGTTCTCTGCAGCTCTCCGATTTCGCCTTCGACCTCTCGGTCTACGACATCTTCGGCATGCTCTCGGCCGGCGCCGGGGTGGTGATCCCCGACGAGAACCGTCATCTCGAGCCGCTCCACTGGGTCGAGATCGCCCGCCAGCATCAGGCCAGCATCTGGACCAGCGTTCCCATGTATGTGGACATGTGGGCGCAATCGGGCGAGCCGATGCCGAACATGCGCGTGTTCATGATGGGCGGCGACAAGATCCCCGTCGACCTGCCGGAGCGCATTCGCCAGCTCGCTCCAGATGCGGTGCTCTGGAGTGTCGGCGGACCGACCGAGACCTCGATCATCTCCAACTGGTACCGCATCGGCGAGGTCGACCCGATCTGGACCACCATCCCCTACGGCCGGGCCATGCTGAACCAGAAGATGCTGGTGCTCGATTCCGGGCTGAACCAGTGCCCGCCCTTCATGCCGGGCCGGATCTTCATGGGCGGGGTCTGCCTCGCGCGGGGCTATTGGAAGGATCAGGAAAAGACCGACGCCGCCTTCGTCACCTATCCGGCCACCGGGGAGCGCATCTACTACAC
>JAEXUU010000046.1 GCA_023452965.1 Pseudomonadota bacterium
GAGCAGATCGGCCTGGAAGGATGGCGGGATCTCCAGCACGAAGACCAGCCTGCCATGGTCCATCTCCTCGTCGATCTCGCGCGCGCCGATCAGCACCGCGCTCTTGAACAGCGGCGGGTTCAGCGCGTTGCGGATCTGGCGGGAGAGGTCCGAGCGATCCTCGTCGACGATACCGACCGAGAGGTTCTTCGCCTCGGTCGAGGCACCGGTCGCCACCGTGTAGACGGCAATGCTGAAGGAATAGACCAGGAGGATCAGCATCACCGGATCGGCGCGGATGCTGCGCAGCTCCTTGATCACCAGCTGCCAGATATTGGCCAGGTGGACACGCAGACCGGAGAGCGGCTGCTGGGCCGGAGCCGGGGTCGCCCTGGAGGTTTCGGCGCTCATCTCAGAGCTCCTGCTTGCGCAGCAGCAGCTGCGATAGCGCGAGGAAGAGCAGCCCGAAGCCCGCGAGCGTCACGAGGTTGAAGGCGAGGTCGTCGAAGCCCAGCCCCTTGGTGAAGGCGCCGACGCTGATCGGCTGGTACCAGGCCGTCGGGAAGCCGAGCCCGATCAGCCGCGCCCCGCCCGAGAGCGAGGCGACGGGGACGAGCAGCCCCGAGAAGTTCACCGCCGGTATGATCGAGAGGATCGCGGTCGCGAACACCGCCGAGACCTGCGTCTTGGTGAAGGTCGAGATCAGCTGGCCGAAGCCGGTTGTCGCCGTGACATAGAGCAGCGTTCCCAGGGCCAGCAGCGCGACCGAGCCCTTGATCGGCACGCCGAACAGGAAGAGTGCCAGCAGCACCAGCAGCACGAAGCTGATCATCGCGATCGCGATATAAGGCAGCTGCTTGCCGAACAGGAACTCGAACTTCGTGATCGGCGTCGATTGGAAATTGGCGATCGAGCCGGTCTCCTTCTCGCGCACCACCGCGATCGCCGACATGATCGCCGGGATCAGGATCAGCATCAGCATGATCACGCTCGGCACCATGGCATTCACGCTCTTGAAGGCCTGGTTGTAGCGGAAGCGCGTCTCGATATTGATCAGGCTGGCTGCGCTCGTACCGGTGCTGTTCTGGACCAGCCATTCCTTGGCGTATTGCGCGGCGAGCCCGGTGACATAGCCCTTGGTCGTCTCGGCGCGGAACGGCATCGCCCCGTCGAGCCAGACCGCGACCTCGGGCTTGCGGCCCGATTGCAGGTCGCGCCCGAAACCCGGCGGGATCTCGATGGCGAGCTGCAGTTCGCCGGTGCGCAGGCGCTGGTCGAGCTCATCGGAGCTGCGCAGAGGCGACCGCTCGTCGAAATAGCGCGAGCCGGAAAAGGCCTCGATCAGCTGCCGGCTTTCGGGCGTATTGTCGTGGTCGAGCGCAGAGAAGCGCAGGTTCTCGACATCGAAGGAGATGCCGAATCCGAAGGCGATCATCAGGACGAGCGGGCCGAGGAAGGCGAAGGCGAGCCGGATCGGATCGCGCAAGAGCTCCATCGTCTCACGCCGCGAATAGGCCCAGAGCCGCTTGGGATCGAAGCGGCGCGGCGGGCGGATCGGCTCTGGCGTCGGCATCGGGGCGTTCGGATCGGGCGCCTCGGTCTTGGCTGCGCGGTCGATGCCGGCGGCCTCGGCGAGATAGTCGACGAAGGTGTCCTCCAGCGAGGCGCTGCCCCGTTCCTTGACCAGCTCCTCCGGCGTGCCGACGGCCAGTACCTTGCCGGCATGCATCAGCGAGATCCGGTCGCAGCGCTCCGCCTCGTTCATGAAATGGGTCGAGAGGAAGATCGTGACGCCGTCATCGCGCGAGAGGTCGATCAGCGTGCGCCAGAAGGCGTCTCGCGCGATCGGGTCGACGCCCGAGGTCGGCTCGTCGAGGATCAGCATGGCCGGTCGGTGCAGCACCGCGACGGCGAGCTGCAGGCGCTGCTTGATGCCGAGCGGCAGGCTGTCTGGACGGGCATCGACCACGTCCTTGAGATCGTAGCGCTCGAGCAGCTCGGCGATGCGGCCTTCGATCTCCTCGCTCGGCAGATGGTAAAGCTTGGCGTGCAGCTCGAGGTTCTGGCGGACGGTCAGCTCGGTATAGAGCGAGAAGGCCTGCGACATGTAGCCGACGTTCCGCCTCGTCTCCATGTCGTTCGAGCCCATCGGCTTGCCGAACAATTTGGCCGTGCCCTCGCTCGCCGGCAGCAGGCCGGTGAGCATCTTCATCACCGTCGACTTGCCGCAGCCATTCGAGCCGAGGAAGCCGAATATCTCGCCGCGCTGGATCCGGAAGCTGACATGGTCGACAGCGGTGAAATCGCCGAAGCGGCGGGTGAGCCCCTCGGCCTCGATCGCCGGCACATCGCTGTCGCTGGCCGGGCGCGGTCGCACGACCACCTCCTGGTGATGCGCCCGCTTCGCCTCGGGCAGCAGCGCGATGAACGCCGCCTCCAGCGATTTCTGCCCGGTCTTCGCAAGGATTTCGCCGACCGGCCCGGAGGCGATCACCTTGCCGTCATCCATGGCGGCGAGCCAGTCGAAGCGCTCGACCTCGTCCATATAGGCGGTCGCGACGATGACGCTCATCTGCGGGCGCCTGCCGCGGATCGTGTTGATCAGGTCCCAGAACTGGCCGCGCGAGAGCGGATCGACGCCGGTCGTCGGCTCGTCGAGGATCAGGAGATCGGGATCATGGATCAGGGCGCAGCACAGACTGAGCTTCTGCTTCATGCCACCCGAGAGCTTGCCGGCCGGGCGGTCCTCGAACGGGTCGAGCCCCGTCGCCTGCAACAATTCGTCGATGCGCCGTCGCCGCTCGGCCTCGCCCTGGCCGAACAGCCGTCCATGGAAGTCGATATTCTCGAAGACGCTCAGCGTCGGGTAGAGATTACGGCCGAGCCCCTGCGGCATATAGGCGATGCGCGCGCCCTGCTGCTCACGATGCGCCTTGTCGGCCATGTCGCCGCCAAAGACCGTGACGACGCCGGTCTGGATCTGGCGGACACCGGCGACCAGAGCCAGCAGCGCCGATTTGCCGACGCCGTCGGGGCCGATGACGCCGACCATGCGGCGCGCCGGAAACGCGATCGAGACGTGGTCGAGCGCGACCGTCTTGCCGTAGCGGTGCGAGACGTTCTCGACCCTGGCAATGTAACCGTCGCTCATCAGGGGAGCTTCACGCTGAGGTCTTCGGGCCACTGGATCGAGGCGCTGGTGCGGACGAAGCCCATGCCGCGCACGCCGGTCTTGGCCTGCCGGTGGTACTTCTTCAGCACGCGCGGGTCGATCTGCAGCTTGACGCGGAACATCAGCTTCTCGCGCTCATCCGCGGTCTCGACGCTCTTCGGCGTAAACTGCGCATCGGCCGCGACGAAGCTGACATTAGCGGGGATGACGTAGTTCGGCAGCGGGTCGACGGTGATCCGCGCCTCGT
>JAEXUU010000099.1 GCA_023452965.1 Pseudomonadota bacterium
CAGGCGAGCAGTTTGTATGCGCCTATGAAGGCGGCGACGAAGGCATTGGCCGGCTTGAAGTAGAGATCCTGCGGCGTCCCCAGCTGCTCGATCTGGCCGGCATTCATCAGGCAGATCCGGTCCGAGAGATAGAGCGCCTCCTCCTGATCGTGCGTCACATAGAGAATCGTGATGCCCATCTCCTTGTGGATGCGCCGGATCTCCTGCTGGAGCTGTTCGCGCAGCTTCTTGTCGAGCGCGCCGAGCGGCTCGTCCATCAGGATGACCGGCGGCTGGTAGACCAGGCACCTCGCGATCGCGACGCGCTGCTGCTGCCCGCCGGAGAGCTCACGCGGCTTGCGATGCGCGATATGCCCGAGCTGCACGATATCGAGGATCTTCCCGACGCGGCTCTTGATCTCGGCCGCCGACACTTTCCGGATCCGCAGCGGGAAGGCGATGTTGTCGAAGACCGACATGTGCGGCACCAGCGCGTAGCTCTGGAACACCATGCCGAGGCCGCGCTGGCGCGGCGGCACATGGGTGACGTCTCGGCCGCCGATGGACACCACGCCGCGATCGGGAGCGATCATGCCGGCAACGACGTTCAGCAGCGTCGTCTTGCCCGACCCGGAGGCACCGAGGAGCGTCAGAAACTCGCCCTCGGGAACCGTCAGATCGACATCGTTAAGCGCGACAAAATTCGCGTAGCTCTTCGCAATGCCGCTCAGTGCCACCGTGCTCATGCTTGACCCCTCTGCGCGGCTCTCCATCGCCGCGTCGATAGCCAACCATATTGTCGACGGTCGATATTGTAAATTGATAAGAGATGGCACATAGTGATAAAATCCTGGACATCGCCTGAGGCTGGAATGATCGCGACCCGACGCCCTGAGCTACTGCCCTCGCTCGCGCTCTTCGCCACGCCGGCGGCGCTCGTCTCGCTCGGCCTCTTCGTCATTCCGATGATCTTCGTCGCCTCCTATACGGTCGGCGAGGAACGCGGCCTGCTGGATGGCGTTCGCGAGGTCGCCGGCTCGAACCTGGTCTTCAGGGTCTTCCTCAACACGGTCCACATCAGCCTGACGACCGCCTTCGTCAGCGTCCTTCTGGCCTATCCCGTCGCGCTGCATGTGATGCGCCAGAAGCGTCTCTGGAAGGCGGTCTGCCTGACCCTTGTCCTGGTGCCGTTCTGGACCAGCATCCTCGTCAAGAGCTACGCCTTCATCGTGATCCTCGGCGAGCGCGGCGTGATCAACACGGCCTTGCGCGCCTGGGGCTTCGACGGCTTCGACATGATGTTCAACCGCTTCGCCGTCATTGTCGGCATGAGCAATGCGCTCATTCCTTTCGCGATCTTCCCGATCCTCGCCAGCCTGTCCGCGCAGAACCAGTCGATCCAGGCCGCAGGCGAGGTGATGGGCGCCTCGCCGATGCGGGTGTTCTGGTCGATCACCTTCCCGCAGAGCCTGCCCGGCGTCCTCGCCGCCTTCCTGCTCTGCCTCGTCCTTTCCATGGGCTTCTTCGTCACGCCGGCGCTGCTCGGCGGCCGCCAGGACATGATGATGGCGAACGTCATCGACCTCTACACGCGCGAGGTCCTGGACTGGCAGAGCGCCTCGATCATCGCGCTGCTGCTGTTGCTCTTCTGCGGGCTCCTGGCCGGCGTGATCCTGAAACTCCAGCTCAAGGTGGGGCGCTGACATGACCGCGGTCACTGCAAAGCCCAGCCGGCGCATCGCCATGCGCCTGCCGCGCGCCTCGACGGTTCTCGCCTGCCTGGTCTACGCCTATCTGGTCGTGCCCAGCCTCGTCGTGATGCCGATCTCGCTCTCCGAGGCGGGCGAGTTCACGCTCGACAGGGCCCGCCTGTCGCTGAACCTGTTCCGGCAGTTCTTCGGCTCGGAAGCCTGGCTCGCAGCCTTGTGGAACAGCCTGCAGGTCGCGACGGCCGCCTCGGTGCTGGCGACGCTGATCGGCATCCCAGCCGCCTATGCCTTCGCGCGCGGGCGGTTCCTTGGCCGCTCGACCGTGCAGATGCTGGTGATCTCGCCGATGTTCGTGCCGGTCATCGTGATCGCGCTCGGGCTCTATTTCCTGGCGGCGGCGACGGGGCAGCAGGGGCGGTTCTCGACCCTGGTCCTGGCTCACGCCATGTACGGGCTGCCCTTCGTCGTCATGCTCGTCCTCAGCGGCATGACCCAGGTCGACCCGGCGCTGGAGAAGGCAGCGATGCTGATGGGCGCCTCGCCGGCGCGCGTCTTCCTTCAGGTCGTGCTGCCGCAGCTGAAGATCCCGATCTTCGCCGGCTTCCTCTTCGCCTTCCTGGCCTCGTTCGACGAGGTCGTCATCGCCTGGTTCCTGAACGGGCCGACGACGATCACCCTGCCGGTCAAGATGTACAGCAGCATCATGTGGGAGAACACGCCGGTGATCGCGGCCGTGTCGACCATGCTGACGCTGCTCTCCTTCGCGGTCTGTCTGCTGACCATGATGCTCGGCGCCAATCCCGGCGCGAAGGGCGCCGAGGCGGGACGCTAGCCCGGCGCTGCCGCGGCCTTCGCGTAGCCCGCAGAGACGGCGCGCCAGAGACGGAACGAGTATTATGGAACGGAGCCTGCCGACATCCGCCGCCTTGCAGGCCGGAGACGGCCTTGCCTTCGAGCGGCTTGCCGATGCGCGTCGCAGCTGCCGCGCCTTCCTCCCCGATCCGCTTCCGCAGACGCTGATCGGCCGGATCCTTGCAATCGCGCAGCGGGCGCCGTCCTGGAGCAATGTCCAGCCCTGGCAGCTCCTGATTACCCGGGGCGAGGGAACGGAGCGCTTCCGCCGGCTGATGCTGGACAGGGCCGGCTCATCGGCGCCCGCCCGGCGCGACTTCCCCTTCCCGCGCGAATATGCCGGCGACCATCTCGCGCGGCGGCGTGCCTGCGGGTTCCAGCTCTATGCCGCGGTCGGCATTGAACGCGGCGACAAGGCGGCTTACGCGCATCAGACCATGCGCAACTTCGCGCTGTTCGACGCCCCGCATGTCGCGATCGTGACCAGCGACGAAGCACTTGGCGTGTACGGCGCCGTCGATTGCGGCGGCTATGTCTCGCATTTCATGCTGGCCGCCCAGTCGCTGGGCGTCGGCACGATCGCGCAAGCAGCCCTCGCCGAGTATGCCGCCGACATCCGCGAGCATTTTTCTCTCCCAGACAACCGCAGGGTGGTCTGCGGCATATCGTTCGGCTGGCCGGACGATGCCCATGCGGCGAACAGCTTCAAGACCGAACGGGCGGTGCAGTCGGAGGTCGTCACCTGGGTCGGCAGCTGAAGGCAGCTGGTCTGCGCGACGAAAGCAGGACTGAGAGCGGCCCGCGCTGTTCTAACG
>JAEXUU010000288.1 GCA_023452965.1 Pseudomonadota bacterium
GCCTGGGTCCCTCGATCGCCGCGGTCGGATCGCTGCCGACGAGACCCTCCGTGTAGAGGAAGCGGTGGAACTGCCGCACGGCCGAGAGCCTCCGCGCCGCCGAGGAGGCCTTCAGGCCGCGCTCGGACAATTCGACCAGGAAGGTCCGGATATCGGCGGCTGCGACGCCTGCCGGGCCGCCATGCCCGGCGGCGAATTCGAGATAATCGTCGAGATCGCGCTGATAGGCGTCGATCGTGTTCTTCGCCGCGCCGCGCTCGGCAGCGAGCATGTCGAGGAAAGCGTTCACCCAGGCGCGTGCCTGCCGGGTCATCCGCGGCTCATTTCTGCAGCTTCGAGGGCGGGATCACCTCGACCATCTCGCGCGGCTCCGGCTTGACGAAGGTGACGAGCGCGACCATGCCGCCGAACACCAGCCCGCCGATCACGGCGAGGAAAGTCAAGAACTTGAACAGCGTCGGCACGGCCGGCGATTTCCTTGTTAACCCTGTCGGTTATTCCCGATCCGCCACCGCAGATGCAAGCCTTGGATCGTCTGGGATCAGGCGCGCCTGCCGCAGGCCGCGAAGGCTGCTGCCGACGAACCAGCGCGCCTCGCCCGCCAGATCCTCGATCCGCAGCGCCGCTTCCCGTGCGCTGCCGGCCTCCAGCAGCTCGCGCCGCAGCACCCCCGGCAGCAGTCCATGGGCGGCCGGCGGCGTCAGCAACAGCCCGTCGCGCTCGAGGAAGACGTTCGCTCGGCTCGTCTCGGTGACGAAGCCCTGGCGGTTGAGCAGGAGCGCGTCGTCGCAACCTTGTGCCTCGGCAGCGGCAAAGCAGCGCTCATGGCGCGCCCGGCGCGTCGTCTTGTGCCGTGCGAACGGGTCGGCGGCATCGGCGCGCTCCGCCGCGATCGCGATCGTCAGCGCGCGGCTCTGCTCCGGCGGCAGCGGCACATGCCGTAGCATCACCGAACCGTCGCGCCGCAGCTCGAAGCGGACACGCTGCTCCCTCGCGTTTCCGAAGCCGGCGGCGAGCGCGGCCAGCCTTTCCGTCAACATCTCCCGCTCGAAGCGAAAACCCAGTTCAGCAGCCGATTTTCCGAGCCGCTGGAGATGCAGATCGAGCCGGCGATAACCCGCCTCCGGCAACCAGAGTAAGGTCTCGAACAGACCGAAATCCTCGGCGAGATCGGTCAGGACCCGGGCCTTGAGCCGGCATTCCGCGAATTCGCTCGCAGCCTCGGAATCGACGACGATGCCGCCGCCCACCCCGTAGACGCCCTCGCCGCCGGGCAGCAGCGTCGCCGTGCGGATCGCGACGTTGAAGTGCAGATCGCCATTCGGCGCGATCGCGCCGATCGACCCGGTATAGGCGTCGCGCGGCCAGGCCTCGAGCTCGCGGATGATCTCCATCGCGCGCAGTTTGGGCGCGCCGGTCACCGAGCCGCAGGGGAACATCGCGCTGATGAGATCGCCCGCTGACAGGCCCGGCCGCAGCCGGCTCGTCACCTCGGAGGTCAGGGTGTGCAGCGTCGGATAGGTCTCAACGCTGAAGAGCTTTGGCACGGCGACGGAGCCAATCTCGCTGACCCGGCCGAGATCGTTGCGCAGGAGATCGACGATCATCAGGTTCTCGGCGCGCTGCTTCGGATCGGCCCGCAAGGCCGCCATCGCCGCGGCATCGCCCGCCGCATCCACGCCGCGTGCGACCGTGCCCTTCATCGGCCGCGTCGTCGCCCGCCCGTCTTGCGTCTCGACGAAGAGCTCCGGCGAGACCGAGAGGAGCGTCGCCGCGCCCATCGCGACGATACCGCCATGGGCGACCGGCTGGCTCGCCCGCAAGGCACCATAGAGCGCCAGCGGGTCGCCTTCATAGCGGAAGCGGACCGGGAAGGTCAGGTTGACCTGATAAGCGTCGCCGGCCCGTAGATAGTCCAGGACGCGCCCGACGGCGGCGGCGTGCTGTTCGGCGTCGAGCCCGAATGCCAGATCTTCGAGCGGCGGCGGCGCGGCGAGGCTGGCGAACTGCTGGTCGAGCGCGGCGCCGTCCAGCGCGAGCGGTTCGCGGAACAATCCGATCCAGAGCAGCGGCAAGGCCCGCCCCTCCGGCATCCGCCCCTCGAGACGTGGCTCGAAGGCATAGCCCAGCTCATAGGAGAGGAAGCCGGCCGCGTGCAGCCCCGATGCCAGCCCGGCCTCGATCCGGGCGAGCGCTTGGGGAACCTCGTCGAGGCCATGCGCCTCGACCAGCTCCACCGGCTCGGCATAGAGCAGCGCAGCCCCCGCGCCAGTGCTGCGATCATCGAGCAGCACGAAGGGCGCGCGCAGGGCAGCGATCTCGACCTCCCGCTCCGGCCTCGGCATGCCGCTTTCTCCTCGCCCCTGCACCGGCCGGTAGCAGTCTGACTCGCTCCGGCAGGTCAAGGCACAACCGGGATTCTCCGGCGCATCAGGAGGACGTGGCGGCAAGGCATCGCACATGCTAGAGCGGCAAGAGGAAACATTGCGATGCTGATGGCGGATACTGTCGAAACCCTTGATGTCGCTGCCCTGCGCGCCGCGCTCGGCCAGCGCTCCGTCGTGCTCGTCGGCATGATGGGATCGGGCAAGAGCTCGGTCGGCAAGCGGCTCGGCGCGCGTCTCGGCCTGCCCTTCGTCGATGCCGACACCGAGATCGAGACGGCGGCCGGCATGTCGATCCCCGACATCTTCGCCCAGCGCGGCGAGACCGAGTTCCGCGACGGCGAGCGTCGCGTCATCGCCCGCATCCTGACGACCCGGTCCCCCCTGGTCCTCGCGACCGGCGGTGGCGCCTATATGAACGCCGACACCCGCGCCCGCATCGCCGAGCTCGGCATCTCGGTCTGGCTCAAGGCCGATGTCGACGTGCTGATGCGTCGCGTGCGCAAGCGCAGCAACCGCCCGCTGCTGCGCACCGCCGACCCGGAAGGGACGATGCGCCGCCTGCTCGCCGAACGCGAGCCGGTCTATTCCCAGGCCGACATCACCGTGATTTCCAGCGACGACCCGCATGAGGTCGTCGTCGAAGCCGCGCTCGCCGAACTCGAGCGTGCAACGAGCAGCCGATGACCAAGCAAGCAGCAGATGCCGCGCGCGCCGAGCGCATTCTCGTTCCCGTTCCGCTCGGCGAGCGCGCCTATGACATCCTGATCGGGCGCCACCAGCTCTGCGAGGCAGCCGGCGTCATCGCGGAACTCGCCCCCGGTGCCCGCGCCGCCATCGTCACCGACGACAATCTCGCCGAGCTGCACGCCCCGGCCCTGGAGAGCTGCCTGCACCAGGCCGGCATCGCGACGACCCGCCTGACGATCCGGCCCGGCGAGGCCTCGAAATCCTATGCCTGCTTCGTCGAGCTTTGCGACGGACTCCTGGCAGCCAAGATCGAGCGCAACGACCTCGTCATCGCGCTCGGCGGCGGCGTGGTCGGCGATCTCTCGGGCTTTGCCGCCTCGGTGCTGCGGCGCGGCGTGCGCTTTGTCCAGATCCCGACGAGCCTGCTCGCCCAGGTCGATTCCTCGGTGGGCGGCAAGACCGGGATCAATTCCGGCCATGGCAAGAACCTGATCGGCGCCTTCCACCAGCCGGCGCTGGTGATCTGCGACACCGCCTTGCTCGACACGCTCAGCGAGCGCGAGTTCAAGGCCGGCTATGCCGAGGTGGTGAAGTACGGGCTGATCGACGATGCCGCCTTCTTCGACTGGTGCGAGGCGAACTGGCGGCGCGTCATCGCCGGCGGGCCGGAGCGCGACCATGCCGTCGCCACCGCCTGCCGCGCCAAGGCGGCGATCGTGGTACGCGACGAGCGCGAGGACGGCGACCGCGCCTTGCTCAATCTCGGCCACACCTTCGCTCATGCGCTGGAGCGGCTCACCGCCTATGATTCCAGGCGCCTCGTCCATGGCGAGGCGGTCGCGATCGGCCTCGCGCTGGCCTTCCGCTTCTCGCAGCGGCTCGGCCTCTGCCCTGGCCAGGATGCCGGGCGCGTCGCGGCGCATCTTGGCTCGGTCGGCCTGCCCTCGCGGCTGCAGGACGTGCCGGGCGGTACCGGCAGTGCTGCCGAGATCGTCGAGGCGATGACCCAGGACAAGAAGGTGAAGCGCGGCGCGCTGACCTTCATCCTCGCCCATGGCATCGGCAAGAGCTTCATCGCGCCGGGGGTTCCCGCCGACGAGGTGCGCCGCTTCATCGAAAGCGAACTCGCGGGAGCCTGATCGCACGCCAATGGCCGCGCTGGTCCCCATCGATCCCTGGCTGGCGGTCGCGGTCGTTGTCCTCGGCCTGCTGCTGACCGGCTTCCTCTCCGCCAGCGAGGCCGCGCTCAATGCGACCTCCCGCGCGCGCCTCACGGCGCAGGAGAAGGCCGGCAGCCGGCGCGCCGCGATCGCGCTGCGCGCGCTGTCGAACCGCGAGCGGCTGAGCGGCGTACTCCTGCTAGCGCGCACGCTCGTGAAGACCGCGACGGCGGCCTTCGCGACCTATGCGGCCGCGGTCTCCCATGGCGCGTCGGGCGCGCTCTGTGCCGCCGCGGTCGTCGCGCTGCTCGCCATCGTTTTCGGCGAGCTTGCGCCCCGCATGGTGGCGGTCGCCAAGCCGGACCGCACGGCGCTCTTCTTCGTCCGGCCGGTGGCGCGCCTGCTCGCCATCCTCGGGCCGCCGCTGCGCCTGCTGCAATGGCTGGCCCGACGCAGCATCGGCCTGTTCGGGCTGCGGATCGATTCGCAGCGTCCGGTGCTCGCCACGGACGAGCTGCTGCGTGACCAGGTCGAGCTGATGCGCCAGCAGGGCACGGTCGAGAAGGCCGATGGCGACATGGTCAGCGGCCTGCTCGACCTCAAGGACCTCGAAGTCGCCGACGTGATGATCCACCGCACCAAGATGCGGACGATCAATCTCGATCTCGGCCCCGAGGCGATCGTCCGCGAGGTGCTGGCCTCGCCCTATACCCGCCTGCCGCTCTGGCGCGAGAAGCCGGAGAACATCGTCGGCATCCTGCACGCCAAGGACCTGCTGCGCGCCCTCGATGCCGCCGGCGGCGATGCCGGCAGGCTCGATGTCGGCGAGATCGCGCTTTCACCCTGGTTCGTGCCGGTGAACACATCGCTGCCGGAGCAGCTCAAGGCCTTCCTCGCCCGCAAGACCCATTTTGCCCTCGCCGTCGACGAGTATGGCGAGGTCATGGGGCTGGTGACGCTGGAGGACATCCTCGAGGAGATCGTCGGCGACATCCGCGACGAGCACGACATCGCCCTGCCCGGCCTGCGCCAGCAGGCCGACGGCTCGGTCATTGTCGAGGGCGGCGCGCCGATCCGCGATCTCAACCGCGCCATGGACTGGAACCTGCCGGACGAGGAGGCGACCACCGTCGCCGGGCTCGTCATCCACGAGGCGAGGGCCATTCCCGATGCCGGCCAGGCCTTTACCTTCCACGGCTTCCGCTTCGAGGTGATGCGCAAGAGCCGCAACCGCGTGACCTCGCTGAAGATCGCGCCGGTCGGCAATGGCGATACGGCACCGCCACCCGCGGCCTGAAGCCGATCAGCCGAGCTTCGCCAGGAAGTCGGTCGCCCGATAGCCTTCCGGCGCGCCAGCGACGATGAAGGCGGCGCTGCGGGAATTGCGGGTCCTCAGCGGCAGGATCGCCTGATAGCCCGGCGAAGCGTACCAGGCCTGCGCGGCCTCCCGATCCGGGAAGGCGATGACGACGAGATCGCCCTCCCAGGGCCCCTCCAGGACCTCGGGCGTCACGCCATGGATCAGGAAGCGGCCACCGAAGGGCACGAGGGTCTCGTCGATACGCCGGATGTAATCGGCGATCTCCGCGTTGAGATAGACGTCGCGCAGATGGGCAATGGCGTAGGCGGT
>JAEXUU010000345.1 GCA_023452965.1 Pseudomonadota bacterium
CTCGCCGCCCTTCAGGAAGCGCGGCGGCTTGAAGCCGAGGCCGACGCCCGGAGGGGTACCGGTGGTGATGACGTCGCCGGCATCGCGCCGCATGAACTGGCTGATGTAGTGGACGAGGTAGGCGGCGCCGAAGATCATCGTCTTCGACGAGCCGTTCTGGACGCGCTCGCCATCGCCCTCGAGCCACATGGCGAGGTTCTGCACGTCGGCGATCTCGTCCGGCGTCACCAGCCAGGGGCCGAGCGGGCCGAAGGTCGGGCAGCCCTTGCCCTTGGCCCACTGGCCGCCGCGCTCGATCTGGAAGGCGCGCTCGGAGACGTCGTTGCAGACGCAGAAGCCGGCGATCGCCGCCATCGCGTCCTTCTCCTCGATATAGGAGCCGCCATTGCCGATGACGATCGCGAGCTCGACTTCCCAGTCGGTCTTCTCGGAGCCCTTCGGGATAATGACGTCGTCGTTCGGGCCGACGATGCAGTTCGGCGCCTTGTTGAACAGGATCGGCTCTTTCGGGATCGGCGAGCCGGTCTCTTCCGCATGGTCGGCGAAGTTCAGGCCGACGGCGATGAAGTTGCGGACGTCGCCGACGCAGGCGCCGATGCGCGGATCACCGGAGACGAGCGGCAGCGATTCGGGGGAGAGGGCCTTCAGCTTCGCAAGCGAAGCCGAGGTCAGCGCCGCGCCGGCGATGTCGGGAACATGCGCGGAGAGATCGCGCAGCTTGCCGGCGGAGTCGATCAGACCAGGCTTCTCTTGACCGAACGCGCCATAACGAACCAATTTCACTGCGTTTCCCCCAATTCAAACGTTTCAAAAGGACGGCCGGCATCGGCCGAGGGCCGCGCCGATCCTGTGCGGACGGCGTCTCCTGCGCAAGCCCGTGTGTGCGCATGGCATGCCTGCTTCGCCGGGAGCCTGGGGCTGTGACGCTTTTGCAACGCTGTTCAGCAAAGAACAGTTGGCATCGGAGGTGACCAAACGTCCTATGTTGCGATGCACAATGAGAAATCGGCGATAGTTCTCATGTAAACGATCTTTTCCGGCGCGCCGTTAAGGCTCGCCCGCGAAAAAAGGCGATAAATCTCTCGATTCCGACGTTAACCTTGCGGAAGCCTTGCCAAGCATGGCCAAAAATGGGCGATCGCGGCGGGATTGCGGCAAAGATGACCTGTCGGCATTGTGCTGGAAGATTCCGTCCGGCCCTGGCCGAGATGGGCGCCAACGAGAACCTCACCCTGGGGAAAGACGCCGCGATGACGAGCTTCCGGAAACTCACTGCCGCCGCCACGGTCTCGCTCGCGGCCTTGCTGACGGCCGGCGCCGCCTCCGCCAGCTCCTTCGCGATCCGCAGCGGGCAGGGCGCAGAAGGTCTCGGCATGGCCTATGCGGGCGCCGCCGCCGGCGGCATCGGCATGGCCTCAATGGCCTGGAACCCGGCAACGATCACCATGTTTCCCGGTCGCCACAGCAACTGGAATTTCACCTATCTCTACGCCAGCGGCGACTATCAGCCGACCTCGCCGACCACGGTCATGACGCCGCGCGGCCCTGTGCCGATCCAGGCGGCCGGAGGTAGCCCGCTCGGAACCGGCAATATCGGCGGCGACGGCGGCTTCATCCCCGCTTCCTATTCCGCTTGGCAGCTCACCGACCGGCTCTGGATCGGTATGACCACCGGCGCGCCCTTCGGCCTGCGCTCGAAGCCCGACAACCAGGTCAACGCGGCGCAGGCCTTCGGCCGTTCGGCGAAGGTGCAGACCGTCAACGTCGCGCCGACGATCGGCTACAAGGTCAATGACTGGCTCTCCGTTGGTGCTGCCATGCAGATCCAGTGGTTCAACGCCAGCCTGAAACAGGCCAACGGCATCGCTGCGAATGCCGCGCCGATCATCATCGAAGGCGACACGATCGACTTCGGCTATCGCCTCGGTCTCACGCTGACGCCGTTCGACGGCACCACGATCGGTCTGGGCTATCGCTCCTCGGTTCGGCAGACCCTGGACGGCACCATGCGTGTCTCGACAGGGCCGACGCCGACGGCGGCCTTCCCGGTCAAGGCCAACCTGAACCTGCCCGACTCCGTGGTCTTCGGTGTCTCGCAGGTCATCAACGACCAGTGGCAGGCCCATCTCGGTGTGGAGTGGACCAATTGGAGCCGCTTCCGCAACATTCCGGTGGTCAGCCAGCTCAACGGAGCGCCGGTCACGAGCCTGAATTTCCAGTATGACGACAGCTGGTTTTTCTCGGCCGGCGCCGAGTATAAGTACAATCGCGACCTGACGCTGCGCGCCGGTATCGCCTACGAGCTCTCGGCGGTGAACGATTACAATCGCCAGATCTTCATTTCGGATAACGATCGCCTGTGGCTCAGCGCCGGTGCGAGCTACCAGCTCACCGAGAAGCTGAAGATCGACGTCGGCTACACCTATATCCACGTCAACAACGCCAAGGTGAACTACACCGGCAATCATCCGCAGCAGGTCGTGAACCCGGCCTTGCGGGCGATTTCCTACACCGCAGAGGCCGAGCCTTTCGTTCACATCGTCTCGGCCGGACTCACCTATCGCTGGGACAACCCGGTGGAGACGGTCCCGGTTCGCCCGGTCGTCCGCAAGTACTGATCCTCGCCTGGGCGAGACGCGAAAGCCGGCCTTCGGGCCGGCTTTTTTCGTTCGGCGGGAGCGCTTGGAAAAGCGCGCGGCAGCCGCCTGCATGGTGGCCTCCGCGGGGGCGCGTTCAGGTAGGCGGTGCGAAGGTCGCGCAGGCCTTGGCGGGGGCTGCGCTCAGGCCTTCACCTTCACATAGCTGCCCGGTGCGTCCTCCAGCGGCTTGAGCTTGCCGTCGCCAGGGATGCGCGCCTTGACCTGCTTGGGCGCCTGCTGCTCGAGCCAGGCGACCCAGTGCGGCCACCATGAGCCGGGATGCTCCTCGGCGCGCTTCACCCAGTTCTCGAAGGCGCCTTCCGGCTTCGCCCCGGTCCAGTACTGGTATTTTACCTTGCTCGGCGGGTTGACCACGCCGGCGATGTGCCCCGAGCCGGCCATGACGTAGGAGACCGGCCCGCCAAAGGACTGCGAGCCGATGAAGACCGAATTCGCCGGCGCGATATGGTCCTCGCGCGTCGCCAGATTGTAGATGGGAATGGTGACCTTGCCGAGATCGAGCAGCTTGCCGCCGATGCGCATCTCGCCCTTGGTCAGCTTGTTGTCGAGATAGCAGTTGCGCAGATAGAAGGAGTGGTTCGCCGCCGGCATCCGGGTCGAATCCGCATTCCAGTAGAGCAGG
>JAEXUU010000350.1 GCA_023452965.1 Pseudomonadota bacterium
CCTGCTCTACTACACCAAGAAGAAGGTCTGGTCGCGCCTGCCCGAGCACGCCTCGTCGCACTGAGCTTTGACAGCGTTCGAAATCGAGAGCCCCGGCAACGGGGCTCTTTTCGTTTGCGCAGCCGGCTGTGGACGCCGCTTCTGACGGCCGGTAGCGGTTGCTGCAACGTCACAAACTCCTGATCCTGATCCGGAACGATAACGGAGAACGAGCATGGCTGAAGCGGTTCTGGGGATCATCGGCGGTTCGGGCATCTACGATCTGCCGGGGCTGACCGATCTGCGCGAGGAGCGCATCGAGAGTCCCTGGGGCGAGCCTTCCGACGTGCTGCGCATCGGGCGGATGGGGACGACGAAGATCGTCTTCCTGCCGCGTCACGGCCGCGGCCATGCGATCCCGCCCTCCGAGATCAACTACCGCGCCAATATCGACGTGCTGAAGCGCGCGGGAGTCACCGATCTGGTCTCGCTCTCGGCCTGCGGCTCCTACAAGGCCGAGCTTTATCCTGGCCTGTTCGTGCTGGTCGACCAGTTCGTCGACCGGACGGCGGGGCGCCAGAGCTCGTTCTTCGGCCGAGGCTGCGTCGCCCATGTCTCGCTGGCGCACCCGGTCGGTCCGGCCCTGCGGGCGCGGATCGCCGAGGCGGCGACGGCGGAGGAGCTGCCTTTCGTCAATGGCGGCACGCTCGTCACCATGGAAGGCCCGCAATTTTCGACCTATGCGGAATCGCTGACCTATAAGGGCCTCGGCTACGACCTGATCGGCATGACGGCGATGCCGGAGGCCAAGCTCGCCCGCGAGGCCGAGATCACCTATGCGACTGTCGCGATGGTGACCGACTACGATTGCTGGCATGAGGAGCATGGCGCGGTCGACGTCGCCTCGGTGATCGCGGTCCTGCATGCGAACGCCGACAAGGCACGCCGGCTGGTGGCGCGGCTCGCAGCCGATTTTCCGGCAGAGCGGGTGCCGTGCCCGGCCGGCTCCCATAACGCGCTCGACTTCGCCCTGGTCACGGCGCCGGAGTTCCGCGATGCCGCTTTGCTCGCCAAGCTCGATGCGGTGGCGGGACGTGTGCTGAAGCCGGCCGGCTGAGCCGCGCGCCCTGTCGGGACGCCGGCGATACCGGCAAGACTAGGGGGAGCATCGCGAAAGCGGGTTCCCAGTGCTTCGCCTCCTGCTCTAAGAGGGAGCACCGCAGCCGATGGAAGACGTGATGGACCGGCCCTCTTTCTCCGATCTGAAGAACGCGATCCGGACGATTCCCGATCATCCGGCGCCCGGAATCCTGTTCCGCGACATCACCACGCTGCTCGGCGATGCGCGGGCCTTCCGTCGTGCGGTCGACGAACTCGTCCAGCCCTTCGCGGGGTTGAAGATCGCCAAGATCGCCGGAATCGAGGCGCGCGGCTTCATTCTCGGCGGGGCCGTGGCGCACCAGCTCTCGGCCGGCTTCGTGCCGGTACGCAAGAAGGGCAAGCTGCCCTTCCAGACCGTGAGCATGCCCTACTCGCTGGAATACGGCAGCGACGAGATCGAGGTTCACAAGGACGCCGTTTCGCCCGGCGAGCGCGTGCTGCTGGTCGACGACCTCGTCGCGACCGGCGGTACTGCGGAGGCGGCGGTCAAGCTGCTTTCCTCGCTCGGTGCCGAGGTCGTCGCCGCGTGCTTCATCGTCGACCTGCCGGATCTCGGCGGTGCCGACAAGGTTCGTCGCCTCGGCGTGCCCGTGCGCACGCTGGTCTCCTTCGAAGGGCATTGAGGTAGGCATGAAGATCGCCGGCAAGGCCTATCGCACGATCTGGCTCGGCGAGGATGGCTGGAGCGTCGTGGTCATCGATCAGACCCGCCTGCCCTTCAGCTTCGAGACGGTCCGGCTGATGCGGGTCGAGGAGGCAGCAGACGCGATCCGCCACATGACCGTGCGCGGCGCGCCGCTGATCGGCGCGACCGCCGCCTATGGCGTGGCGCTCGCCCTGCGGGCCGATGCCTCCAATGCCGCGCTTGAGCGGGCGCTCGCCTTGCTCGGCGCGACGCGGCCGACAGCGGTGAACCTGCATTGGGCGCTGGCGCGGATGCGGGCGCGGCTGATCGAGCTGCCCGGGACGGAACGCGTTCCCGCCGCCTATGCCGAGGCGGCGGCGATCTGCGACGAGGATGTCGCGCTCTGCCGCGCCATCGGCGAGCACGGCCTCGGGCTGATCCGCGCCATCGCTGCGGCCAAGCCGACCGGCGAGCGGATCAACATCCTGACCCATTGCAATGCCGGCTGGCTCGCAACGGTCGACTGGGGTACGGCGCTGGCGCCGATCTATCTGGCGCACGATGCGGGGATTCCGGTGCATGTCTGGGTCGACGAGACGCGGCCGCGCAATCAGGGCGCGGCTCTGAGCGCCTATGAGCTCGGCGCCCATGGCGTGCCGCATACGGTGATCTCCGACAATGCCGGTGGCCATCTGATGCAGCATGGCGAGGTCGACATGGTGATCGTCGGCACCGACCGGACGACGGCGACCGGCGACGTCGCCAACAAGATCGGCACCTATCTCAAGGCGCTGGCGGCCCATGACAACGGGGTGCCGTTCTATGTCGCCCTGCCGTCGCCGACCATCGACTGGTCGCTCAGCGACGGCCTCGCGGAGATCCCGATCGAGGAGCGCGCGGCCGGCGAGGTCACGCATCTGCGCGGGGTCGGTGAGGATGGCCGCCCGGGGCTCTTCCAGGTCACGGCGCCGGGCAGCCCGGCCGCCAACCCGGCCTTCGACGTCACGCCGGCCCGGCTCGTCACCGGCCTCGTCACCGAGCGCGGGGTCGCGCCCGCGAGTTTCGAGGGGCTGAGCCGGCTTTTCCCTGAACTGGCGCAGGAGCGCATGAAATGACCGAGACCGAACTTCGCCAGCAGATCGTCGAGGTGGCGCAGGCGATCGACCGAGCCGGGTTCTGCCCGTCGAAGTCGGGCAATGTCTCGGCCCGCTTCGAAGGCGGTCTGCTGATCACGCCGTCTGGCCTGCCTTATGCGAAGACGAAGCCGCAGGACCTGATCCATCTGACGCTCGACGGCAGCGTGCTCTCGGGTGCCGGAAAGCCCTCCTCGGAATGGCCGTTCCATACCGAGATCTACAAGGCCCGCCCGGACGCGCAGGCGATCGTGCACACGCACTCGCCGCGGGCCACCGCGCTCGCCAGCGCGCGGCGCGGCATTCCCGCTTTCCACTACATGATCGCGCTCTGCGGCGGGGCCGATGTGCGCTGCGCCGAATACGCCACCTTCGGCACGCCGGAACTCGCGGCGAATGCCGTCAAGGGTCTGGAGGGCCGCAAGGCGGTGCTGCTCGCCAATCATGGCGTGATCGCGCTCGGCGGCAGCCTAGCCGGCGCCCACACGATCGTCGCCGAGGTCGAGAACCTGGCCGGGCAGTATCTCGACCTGCTCGCCTCCGGGCTCGAGCCGGTCATCCTCGATGCGGCCGAGATGGAGAGGGTCTCGGCGCGGTTCGCGGGTTACGGAAAGGTAGGTTGATCTTAACGGCGCGTCTTACTGGTTGTTAAGGCCTCTTCTTTAATCAAGGGAGCATGAAGCTCTCGCGCTATCTGCTCGATTCGCTCGACGCCCTCGGTATTGGGGCTTGTGAATACGACGCCGATATGCGGGCCCTGGGCTGGAACAGCACCTTCCTCCAGCTCTTCCCGGAGGATGAAGGCGAGATTTATGTCGGCGAGCCCTATGCCGACAATCTCGTGCGCTTCTATCGCCGCCGCCTGCCGCCCGAGGAACTGCCGGATATCGACCGGCATGTCGCCGAAGGCGTCGCGCGGCATGAGAACCAGACGCAGCCGTTCGAATTCAGCCATCACGGGCGGCGCCTGCGCGCCGCATCCCTGCAGGCTCCGGATGGCGGGCGCGTGCGCCTGTGGCAACGGCTCGATGTCGACAGCCAGGCGGAGACGGCGCCTGAGATGACGCTGCCGCTGATCGACGCGCTCCCCTTCATTCCCGACGGCGCGACGATTCTCGATGCGAATGACCGCATCATCGCCGCCAACAATGCCTTCCGACGCCTTTACGATCTGCCTCGCGGCGCCCCCGTGGTCGGGCGCAAGCTGGACGAGATCATTGCCCGCTGCTGGGCCGGAGCCTCGCCCGTGGCGGCCTGGAGGGCGGCGATCAGCAACGGGCTGCGCTATGACGGCGTGCCGTTCGAGATCGAGCTTCCCGGCCAGCGCTGGCTCAGGCTGATCGCGCGGCACAGCGCCGGCGGCCTCAGCTTCTTCACCCATGCCGACATCACCGTGGCCAAGCGCCAGCAGATGGAACTGCTGGAGGCGCAGGAGGCGTTGCGCCGGGCCAATGCGGCGCTCGCGGAGCTGGCGGAGACGGACGGGCTGACGGGACTCGCCAATCGCCGCCGTTTCGTGGCGCGGCTGACCGATGCCGTCGCTCTCCCGCAAGCGCTTTCGCTGATGATGATCGATGCCGACCACTTCAAGTCGATCAATGACCGCTTCGGCCATCTGGTCGGCGATGCCTGCCTGCGCATGATCGGCAAGGTCGTCGCGGACCAGGTCGCGCCGGTCTCGGCGCTCGTCGCGCGGATCGGCGGCGAGGAGTTCGGCGTGCTGCTCGCCGGGGTACGCCTCGAGGCGGCATACGGCATGGCGGCGGCCATTCGCCGCTCGCTCGCCCTTGTGCCCTGGCAGACACTCCACCCCGATCTGACGGGCGTCACCGTATCGATCGGTCTCTGCGCAGGCGAAGGACCACTGGACGCCACCAGCGTGCATGCACTGGCTGATGACGCGCTCTATGCGGCCAAGCGCAACGGCCGCGATCGCATCGAGACGGCGAGCAGGCCCGCGCTGCCAAGGCGCATCGCCGGCTGACTAGAGCATTTCCGCGTTTCTCTGAATCGCCGAAATGCTCTAGCTCTTTGTTTTATCGCATTTTCTTCACGCGAACCGGTGTCCACTTCGCTCGAAAATGCTCTAGGCGCGACGCTCGACGAAGGCGCAGCCCTCGAAGCTGAACACGGTCTCGCCGTTCTGGTTCACGCCGGTGTTGTGGTGGAAGAACAGCCCCCATTGCGGGCGCGAGGCGCTGGCGCGCTTGTCGGCCAGCACCGAATGATAGGTGATGCGGTCGCCCGCATAGACCGGCTTCAGCCAACGCAGGTTCTTGAAGCCGGGGGAGGGGCCGAGGCGAGGCGCGCTGGCGTCTCCGAAGGCGGCCTTGAAGGCAGCCTCCTGGCCGCGCCGATGGACGACCATCGCCGCCATCCAGCCGGCCGCTGTGTGCCAGCCCGAGGCGCAGAGCCCGCCGAATGAACTCTGGCGAGCCGCGTCCTCATCCATATGGAAGGGCTGCGCGTCGAAGGAGCGGGCGAAGGCGACGATCTCCTCGGCGGTGAAGACGAGGCTGCCGAGCTCATGGCTTTCGCCGACCACGAGATCGTCGAAGAAGCGGGCCGGCGTCGCTGGGCCGGCGGCCGGCTCGACCTCGCTGGTACGGGCCGGCGCGACATAGCTCGGCGAGTGCGCCAGCCAGTTGCCGGCAGGAGCCTCGAAGCCCGAGCCGCGGCGGCCGAACATGATCCAGTTGGTCTGCTCCAGCACGGGCTCGCCGCGCTGGTTGAGAAGCTCGAAGCGGAACTTGACCAGGCCCATTTCCGGGCGCGAGCGCGATTCCTTGGTTTCGATGACGGTCCAGCGCAGGCTGACGACGTCGCCCGGCTTGAGGGGCCGCAGCCATTTCACCTCTTCGATGCCGGGTGCGCCCATCGAGGTTGAATCGAGGATGAAGCTTTCGGCGATCAGCCGCATCAGAAGCGCGCAGCTATGCCAGCCCGACGCGATCAAGCCGCCGACGAAGCTCGCCTTGGCCGCCTCCGGATCGGTGTGGAAGTCCTGCGCGTCGAAGCGGCGGGCATAGGCGAGGATGTCGCCCTGCGAGACGGGAAGCGAGCCGTATTCGTGGACGGAACCCGGGACGAAGTCCTCGAAGTAGAGCATCACCGGCTTCCTCATCATCGGATGCGCGCCAAGCGCTTTCACCAG
>JAEXUU010000381.1 GCA_023452965.1 Pseudomonadota bacterium
CGGCGGCCCGCGCGGGCTGCTTGCCTATCTCGATGACGAGCCGCGCAGGCTCGCGCTGTCGATCGAAATGCCCAGGCGCGCGCCGGCGAGCCAGACCGATCCCGAACTGCTCCGGCGCGAGGCCGAACGGATCCGCGCGCAGGGCTGGGAGCTGGCGGCCGATGATTTCTTCATCGGCCTGACCGGGGTGGGCGTGCCGATCTTCGACCGCTCGGGCGCGCTCGCCGGTGCGCTCAGCATCTCGTCGCTGACCTCGATCGTCGCGCCGGACGGCCATCCGGTGCATCTCGAAGCTCTGTTCGATGCGGCCAGGCGTATCGGCAGCAAGCTCCTGCCGGCCTGAACGGGCTTGGCGGTTCCGGCTCCGGGCTGTATCAGCCAGCCATGGAACTGAGGCATCTGCGCTATTTCGTCGTGCTGGCCGAGCAGCGCCATTTCGGCCGCGCGGCCGAGATCCTGCACATGGCGCAGCCACCGCTGTCGCAGCAGATCAAGGCAATGGAGGAGGAGCTTCAGGTCACGCTGTTCGACCGCAGCGTGCGCCCGATCGAGCTCACCCCAGCCGGCAAGACGCTGCTGCGCGAGGCCCGCCAGATCCTGCAGCAGATGTCGCGTGCCCAGGCGATGACCAAGCGCGTCGGCCGCGGCCAGGAGGGCAGCCTCGTCATCGGCGTCACCGGCTCGGCGGCGGCGGAGTTCCTGCCGCCGATCCTAGAAGCCTTCTACGAGCGCTGGCCGGATGTGACGCTGTCGCTGCGCGAGATGTCCTCTCCGGCCCAGCTGCTGGCGCTGGAGAAGGGCGAGATCCATCTCGGCTTCGTTCGCCCGCCGATCCTCGACGACAGCCTCGGCATCCGCCTCGTCCATCAGGAGCCCTTCCTGGTGGCGCTGCCCGACAGCCACCCGCTGGCTGCCTCGCCTGCGGTCCGCCTCGCCGATCTCAACGGGGCGGCGCTGGTGATCTTCGACCGCGACGAGGCGCCGGGCTTCCGCGACCTGATCATGCATCTGTGCCAGAGCTCCGGCTTCTTTCCCGGGCGCGTCCAGGAGGCGCACCAGATGGTGACGATCCTCGCTCTCGTCGCGGCGCGGGTCGGCGTTGCGCTGGTGCCGCGCTCGGCCAGGCATCTTACGCCGGAGCGCGTCGTGCTGCGCCCGATCCTCGACGATACGCCGCTGATCGAACTCTACGCCGCCTGGCCGCGCGACCGGCACTCGGTGCTGATCGAGGAATTGCTGGCGGTGATCGACGAAGCGCGCATCACCCAGGCAGTCGATCTCGACCCGACGCCGGTATAGCGGCCGGCCAGCGCGATATGCGCAGCACTATAATAGGATAGAAACTCGATATTGGACCGTGGTCCGAGCCGCCAACTAGCCTCATCCAGTCGGTGTTGCCTCGATAATCATATCGATCCCAGCGCCTTCAGCGATGAGAGGCCGAGGCGTGAGCAATTCCGTAGATCCGATCACCCGATCCGTCGTCCAGCACCGGCTGATTTCGATCGTCGAGGAAATGGGCGAGGCGATGCTTCGCACCTCTTACTCGCAGATCCTCAACGCCAGCCGCGATTTCTCGATCGGCATCTGCGATCCGCAAAGCCGGCTGATCGCGCAGGCCGACCATATTCCGATCCATGTGGGAGCCTTGACCTGGGCGGTGCGCGCGGTCGAGGAGAAGTTCGGCGACGCGGTGCAGCCGGGCGATGTCTACCTGCTCAACGACCCCTATTGCGGCGGCAGCCATCTGCCTGACGTTACCGCCTTCGTACCGGTCTATGGCGACGGCAAGCGCCTGCTCTGGAGCGTGGTGCGGGCCCATATGGGCGATATCGGCGGCGCGACCCATGGCGCCTACAACCCGCAGGCGACGGAGATCTGGCAGGAAGGCCTGCGCATCCCGCCGATCCGCCTCGCCGAGGCGGGCCGCATGCGCGAGGACATCCTCGACATGCTGGCGCTGAATGTCCGCTTTCCCCGCGATTTCCGCGGCGATCTCGCGGCGATGATCGGCGCGGCCCATCTCGGCGAGAAGCGGATCGGCCGGCTGTTCGCCGATGTCGGCACCGAGACCGTTTCCGACGCGATCGAGGCGATCCTCGATGGCGCCGAGCGCCAGTCGCGCGCCATCGTCGAGAGCTGGAAGGACGGGGTCTATCACGGCGAGGCGCTGCTCGACGATGACGGGCGCGGCCGTACCGACATCAAGGTGGTCGCCAAGGTCACCAAGCGCGGCAGCGATCTCGAGATCGACCTGACCGGCAGCGATCCGCAGTCGAAGAGTTTTGCCAACTCGCCCCATGCCAACACCCAGGCGGTGGTGGCGATGGCCTTCGCCTATCTCGTCGATGCCGAGATTCCGAAGAACGATGGCTGCTTCCGGCCGCTCTCGGTGAAGCTGAAGCCGGGCACGATCGTCTGCGCCGATAACAATGTGCCGGTGACGCTGTGCACCACCCATCCCGCCAACGAGATCGTCGAGGCGGTGATCCGGGCTCTGAGCCAGGCTTGCCCCGATCGGGCGATGGGCGGTTGGGGGCGGCGCTTCCGGATCTCGATCACCGGCGACAATCCGCGAACCGGCAAGCGCTTCATCTGGCACATGTTCCACGCCAGGCCGGGTGGCGGCGGCTCGCCGCGCGGCGATGGCTGGTCGGCGGCCGGCGAATGGCATTCGGTCGGCGGCATCAAGTTCGGCAGCATCGAGGTCGCCGAGGCGCGCTTCCCCTTGCGCTTCGAGAGCCATGAGTTCCGTCCCGGCTCGGGCGGCGATGGCGAGCATCGCGGCGGGCTCGGCACGAGCATGGACCTCGTGGTCGAGGTTCCGGCCTATGCCCATACCGCCGGCGAGGGCGCCAAGCACGGCTCGGCCGGCATGCTCGGCGGCAAGGATGGCGCGCCGCATGACTACCGGATCGTCTCCGGGGACGGCAGCCGTGCCTTGAAGACCAAGGAGTTCGGCATCGGCATCGCGGCCGGCGACCGGCTCGAGATCCGCTCCTCCGGCGGCGGTGGCTGGGGGGCGCCGGAACGGCGCTCCGCCGAAGCGCGCCAGCGCGACATCGACACCGAATTCACGAGCGCCTGAGCGGAGCCCACGCGTCATGACCAAGCTTTTCCGCGTCGGCATCGATGTCGGCGGAACCTTCACCGATCTCGTCGCGATCGACGAAACCGGCGTCACCACCTTCACCAAATCGCCCTCGACACCGCAGGACCAGTCGATCGGCGTGCTCAACGGCCTCGCCGATCTGGCGGGGCGGGTCGGGCTCGACCTGCCGGGCTTCCTGGCGGCGATCGAGCGCATCGTCCACGGCACCACGGTCGCGACAAACGCGCTGCTCGAAGGCAAGGGCGCCAAGGTCGGCCTGCTGACGACGCAGGGCCACCGCGACGTGCTGGAAATGCGCGAGGGGTTGAAGCCCGAGCGCTACAACCTCCTGCTGCCGCCGCCGGATCCGCTGGTGCCGCGCCAGCTGCGGCGCGGCGTCAAGGAG
>JAEXUU010000397.1 GCA_023452965.1 Pseudomonadota bacterium
AATGCACGGTGGTCTGCATGCGGCAGACGCTGACCGAGCCGCCGGTGGTGACGCCTGCGCGCGGCATCCTCGCGATCGGCGAGCCCTATCCGACCATGGAGGTGGCGATCCTCGATGAGAAGCAGCAGCCGGTTCCGCCGGGCATGCCGGGCGAGATCGCGCTTTGCGGGCCGCAGGTCGGGCTCGGCTATTTCGGTCAGCCCGAGTTGACCGCCGACCGCTTCCGCCTGCTCGACGGGCGGCGCTGGTACCTGACCGGCGATCTCGGCAGCTGCGATGCTGACGGCGTCTTCCATCATCTCGGACGGGTCGACAACCAGGTGAAGGTCAAGGGCAACCGGATCGAGCTCGAGGAGGTCGACATGCATCTGCGCCGCGCCGCCGGCAGCGAGCTCGTCGCCACCGTCGCCTGGCCGGTCGCCTATGGTTCCGCCGAAGGGCTGGTCAGCTTCGTCGCCGGCAGTGAGCGCGACCCGGAGGCGATTCGCGAGGCGATGCTGGAGAGCCTGCCGCGCTACATGGTGCCGGGTGCGGTCCACCCGCTCGAAGCGCTGCCGCAGAACGTCAACGGCAAGGTCGACCGGCGGGCGCTGGTGGCGTTGCTGGAAAGTGGCCGCATGGCCGAAGCCGCGACGGCGCCTGAAACCGTCGCCTGAAGGAGAGATATGTGACCAAGGTTTCGGCCGTCGCCATCGTCAGGGAGACCGTGCTCGCCATGCTGGCCGAGCGCGGCCATCGCGGCACCATCTCCGACCATGATTCGCTGTTCTTCAGCGGCAAGCTCGATTCGATGGCGGCGACGGAAGTGCTGATGCTGCTCGAGCGCGAGATCGGCATCGATCTCGCCGATGCGGATTTCGACATCACCCAGCTCGACACGCTGGCGCAGATCGAGGCCCTGATCGGCGAGCACGCCTGACGCCGGCGGCGCTCAGATGCCGAAGAGATGGAGCAGGAAGTCGGTCCGCTCCGCCAGGCCGAGATGGCCGCTCTCATCGGCGAAGATCTGCACCACCGCGAAGAAGCCGATGACGACGAGCCGCGGCGCGATTTCGTAGCGCCAGAAGCCGTCCTCCGGCTTTGGCTTGCGCTTGCGCAGCTGCGAGAGGATCAGCGCCAGGGTCAGCAGGGCCGCGTAGAAGACATAGCTTTCGAAGCGCATGATGGCGCCGAGCAGCCCATGCTCGGCCACGAGATGGACCTGCGAGATCACCGTGAAGAGCAGGTTGCCGACGAAGGCCGCGCAGAAGGTGGCGAAGGCGATGCGCAGGCGCGGGTGCGCCTTGAACCAGCGCGCAAAGGCCGGATAGAAGAAAAAATCCAGAAGCAACTCTTTGAAATAGAAGAGGTATCGGTTCCAGAACTCGGCGATGCTGCGGGCACTCAGCGGCCGCGCCGTGTTGCGGGGGATGCCGTAGCCGGCCATGCGGACGATGGCGACGAAGACATGGGCGAAGGCGGCGGTAGCCAGCACCGTCAGGATGAAGTTCTTGGCGACGATCAGCCAGCCGGCCGTCGCGGCCGGCGGCTCGCCCTGCGCCGTCATCGTCAGCGCCTCGTTTAGCGTCGGCCAGTCGGCGACATCGTAGAAGGCGGCGGAGAGCAGCGTGTGCAGCCCGGCGAGGATTGAGGCCCAGACGGCGAGCTTCAGCGCCCGCAGCCGGGTTGCGGCGAGTTCGGCTTTGGTCTTCGCCTCGAAGGTCTCGAGATAGGTCAGCGTCTTGAACGGGATCGACGGCCCGCCCCAGAACGGGCGCATGAAGCCGAGATAGAACGGCAAGGGGCGTTCGATCCGGCCGCGCTGGTCGGCGAAGGCATAGGACAGGAAGAAGAACGAAGCCGCGTAGATGACGATGAAGGTCCAGAGCGTCGCATAGGCCGGGGTCTCAGGCTCGAGCAGGCCGGTCGCGGCGATGCAGGCGGCGAGGGCCGCGAACTGCGTCAGGACCGGCCGGCGGGCGAGCAGGCTGGCGCGATAGCGCCGCTGCAACCGCAAGGCGAGGCCGCAGAACAGCAGGAAGCCCATGGCGATCGGCGCCTGCCAGGCGAGATGCGGCAGCTCGATCAGTTCCGGCGTGGCCTCGCGCAGCTTCTCGGCGAAGTCCTGCTGCTGCTGGCTCCGGAACGGCCGGAGCACAATGTAGAGCAGCCCGGAAGCGGCCATGACGAGGAGGCGGCGAGCCGGGAACAGGGCGCAGCCGAGCAGGGTCAGGCCCACCAGCGCCACGGCGGAAAGCGAGATCTGGAAGCTCAGCGCGAGCGCGGCGAAAAAGGCCGCATGCAGCAGGATCACGCCGAGCGGGGTTGCGACGAAGGCGAGCGCAGCTTCGTTTCGGTCGAGGCCGAGCCAGGCCCTATGCCAGGCCGGCTGCGCGAGCTTCAGGCGTGCGGCCGAAAAGGGGGCGCATCGCGGCTGCCCGTCCGATGCGCCATCGCCATGTCTTGCCGTGTCCTGCACCAGCCGTCCCGCCCGCTCCAGACCTGTGCGGCGTTTAGACGGCTTTCCTCAAATTTCCGTTGCTCGGCGGCTGCAAAACGCAAAACGCGGCCCCGAGAGGCCGCGTTCCGGAAAACTTGCTGGTGGCAGCGCTTGCTTGCCGCCGTTGTTACTTCGCGCCGTTCTTGCCCTTGGCCGGCTTGGCCTCGACGCGCTCGGCGATGCGGGCCGACTTGCCGCGACGATCGCGCAGATAATACAGCTTGGCGCGGCGAACCTTACCCTTGCGGACGACCTTGATGGAGTCGAGGTTCGGCGAATAGAGCGGGAAGACGCGCTCGACGCCCTCGCCATAGGAAATCTTGCGGACGGTGAAGCTCTCGTTGAGACCGCCGCCATTGCGGGCGATGCAGACGCCCTCATAGGCCTGAACGCGGCTGCGCTCGCCTTCCTTGACCTTGACGTTGACCTGCACGGTGTCGCCGGGCTGGAAATGCGGGATTTCCTTGCTCTGGGCGAGCTTGGCGATCTGCTCCTGGTCGAGCTGCTCGATGATGTTCATGGGTCTCTCCATGGCCGTTGTCGCGTGTGTTCACGCGGGCGTTACGGCGCGCTGTTTTCAGTTGAGAGCCGGGCCATACAGCAGCGCGACAGGTTTGTCGAGACAGTGCCGATGTCGCGGCCGAAATCGCCGAGGCATGTCGATCGCGGGGCTTGCGCGTCAATAGCAGAATCGGCTGCGGTGAGCCATCGGCGAGGCGGCGACGAGGGCAAGGCAAAGTGGCGGATATCCTGACCTTTGCCTCCCTGTTCACCCTGCTCGTCGGGCTGGCGGCCGGCGTCGTCGGCGGGGTGGTCGGAACCGGCTCTTCGATCATGCTGCTGCCGGTGCTGGTCTGGTCCTTCGGGCCGAAGCAGGCGGTGCCGATCATGGCGGTCGCCGCGGTGATGGCGAATCTCGCGCGCGTTCTGGCCTGGTGGCGCGAGGTCGACTGGCGCGCCTTCCTGGCCTACGGCCTGCCTGGCATCCCGGCTGCGATGCTCGGGGCGAGCACGCTGCTGCGCCTGCCCTCCGCGGCGATCGATGTCGGGCTCGGCCTGTTCTTTCTCGCAATGATTCCGGGCCGGCGCTGGCTGGAGGCGCGGCGGATCAGGCTGTCGCTCTGGCAGCTCGGACTGGCGGGAGCCGCCATCGGCTTCCTGACCGGGCTCGTGCTTTCGACCGGGCCGCTCAGCATTCCCGCCTTCATGGCCTATGGGCTGACAAAGGGCGCGCTGCTCTCGACCGAGGCCGCGACCTCGCTGTTCATCTACATCACCAAGGTCGCGACCTTCCGCTCGCTGGGCGCGATGCCGCTTGCCATCCTGGCCAAGGGCCTGATCGTCGGCGCGTCGCTGATGGTCGGCACTTTCGCCGGCAAGGCGCTGGTGATGCGCATGGACCGGGCGACCTTCCAGCTCCTGCTCGACGGCATGATGCTGTTCTCCGGCCTGTTCCTGATCGCCGCCGCATTCCGTTGATCGTGGCGCGGCGTTGATCGCAGCGGGGCCTGCCGGCAAGCGCGCTTCCGACCGGCGGGCGGGGGCTGTATGGAAGGCGACAGCAAGTCGCCGGGAGTCATGCGCAATGTCGGAAAGCTCGATCAGGACCGTTCTCGTCACCGGCGCCGCGCGCGGCATCGGGCTGGCGACGGTCAAGCGCTTCCTCGCCGACAACTGGCGCGTCGCGCTGCTCGACATCGACGCGCACGGCCTTAGCGAGGCGATGGCGGAACTCGATGCGCCGACGGTGACTTTGTCGCTGGTCTGCGACGTTGCCGACCCCGTCGGCGTCGCTGCTGCGGTCGATGAGGCGGTCGAGCGCTTCGGCCGGCTCGACGCCCTCGTCAACAATGCCGGTACGGCGGTCTTCAAGCCGCTGCTCGAGACCACGCATCAGGAATGGCAGCGGGTGCTCGACGTCAACCTGACCGGGCCGTTCCTGACGACCCAGGCCGCCGCTCCGGCGATGGCCGACAATGGCGGTGGCGCCGTCGTCAACATCACCTCGATCTCGGGCCTGCGGGCATCGACGCTGCGCGTCGCCTACGGCACCAGCAAGGCGGCGCTCGCCCATCTCACCAAGCAGCAGGCGGCCGAGCTCGCCGGACTCGGCATTCGGGTCAATGCGGTCGCTCCCGGCCCGGTCGAGACCGCCATGGCCAAGGCGGTGCACTCGCCGGAGATCCGCGCCGACTATCACGATGCGATCCCGCTCGCCCGCTACGGGCTGGAGGAGGAGCTCGCCGAGGCGATCTTCTTCCTGTGCAGCGACAAGGCGAGCTACATCACCGGCCAGGTGCTCGCCGTGGATGGCGGCTTCGACGCGGTCGGCATCGGCCTGCCGACCCTGCGCGGCCAGCGCCGCAATCGCTGAGCGTAAATAAGCGGGGTCGTTCCGGACAAGCAGCGAAGCTGCGCAGATCCGGGACCCATGCC
>JAEXUU010000423.1 GCA_023452965.1 Pseudomonadota bacterium
GCATGGTGGGCGCCATCGGGAAAGATGCGGCCCGGCAGGAACCGGGCCGCGATTGGGGGTAAGGCTCAGTTCGCGCCCTTCTTCTCGTAGCTTTCGAGAATGTCGTTGAAGTAGGGCGCGATCGGGAAGAGCTTCGCCTTGGCGCTGAGGTCGGCCGGGGTGATGTCGGTGAAGAGCTTGTTCCAGGCGGCCTGGTCGAGCTTGCCCTCGAGGTTCTTGGCGTCGATGCCCGGATACCAGTTGAAGCGCTTGACGATGCCGTCCGCCTGGACCTGCGGGCTGGTGGCGAGCGCGATGAACGCCTCGGCCAGCTTGCGATGGGCGGTCTTCTCCGGGACGGCGTAGTACATGGGCTGCCCCGGCATGCCCGGCGCGGCGAGCTTCAGCTTCATGTTCGGCGGCAGCTTGCCGTCGGCCTGCCAGGAATAGAACATATCGACCCAGACCGGTCCCATGGCGATCTCGCCGCGGTTCAGCATGTCGAGGGTGCCGGCATTGCCGGGGGTGATGACGGCGTTCTTGTTGAAGGTCTTGAGGTCGGCGAGCGCGCCGTCCCAGCCGGCCTTCACCGCCGGATCATAGGGTCCCTTGACCAGCTTGTCGGCATCGCCGCCGAAGGCGTAGACCCAGCCGGTGACGAAGGCGACGCCGGACATGCCGCCCTTGATGCCGTTATAGCCGAACTGCTTCGGGTTCTTGCCGACCCAGTCCTTCAGCTCGGCGAAGCTGTTCGGCGGCGTCTTGAGCAGATCGGCATTGTAGGCCAGCGCCGTCTGCGACTGGAACATCGGCATCACATAGCCGGAGACGTCGGCGCCGAGCGAGTTCTTCGCCGCCTCACTGGAGACCAGCTTCGCGGTGTCGACCCCGTCGGTGTACTTGGCCAGAAGCCCTTCCTTGACCATCGTGCCAGCCGCCTTCTGGTGGATGACGACGACGTCGAAATCCGTGGCGGCCGAGGCCTTCTGGGCGTCGAGCTTCTCGTAGATCTTCTGCGAGCCGGAATCACCCGGCCCGGTGCCGACCGAGACGACCTTCACCCCGGGATGGGCCTTCTCGAACATCGGCCCGAGATAGTCCTTCACATAGTCGACCATGTTCTGGTCGCCGGCCGTGGCGACGTTGAGTGTCTGCGCCGAAAGCGGCGTCGCCGCCATCAGCGCTGCGATCGAACAGGCAATCGTGAGCGTGCGCATGTGATCAACCCCTGTCAGGCAGCAAGCCCGGCCTCGGATGCCGGGAAGATGTGAAGGCGCTGCACGGGAATGCGCAGCCCGACCTTCGCTCCGAGTTCGTGACGGGTGGCGTCGTCGACCGTGACCTCGCAGTCGTCGGTCTTGACGCGATAGCGATAGACCCCACCCGGATAGGCACGGGCCGCGACGCGGCCCGCCATCACCAGATCCCCCGTCGACGGCGCATCAGCCGCGTCAAGGCGCGCGACGTCGTCGCGGAAATAGGCGACGGCCTTGCCGGCCGGCAGGACATCGCGCAGCGCCGGCGGCAGCTCGGCCGCGGCGTCGCCGGCAAGGAGCGACGCGCTGCCAGCTGAATGCTCGACGCGCAGCGGCAGGATGTTCTCGGCGCCCATGAAGTTGGCGACGAAGGCGCTGGCCGGGCGGTCATAGACCTCCTCCGGCGTGCCGACCTGGGCGATCCGACCGGCTTCCATGATGACCAGCCGGTCGGCCATGGTCATCGCCTCCTCGCGGTCATGCGTGACATGGACGGCGGTCACGCCGAGGCGCTGCTGGATCGCCCGGATCTCGTGCCGCATGGTCATGCGGATCTTGGCGTCGAGATTGGAGAGCGGCTCGTCGAGCAGCAGGATTCCAGGATCGATGGCGAGCGCCCGGCCGAGCGCGACGCGCTGGCGCTGGCCGCCAGAAAGCGCCGTGACCTTGCGGCCCTCATAGCCGGAGAGGCCGAGGAAGGCGAGCATCGAGGCCACCTTGGCGGCGATCTCGGCTTTCGGCACGCCGCGCAGCTTCAGCCCGTAGCCAATGTTCTGCAGCACGGTCATGTGCGGCCAGAGCGCATAGGACTGGAACACCATCGCCATGCCGCGCTTCTCCGGCGGCAGGCCGGCGACATCGCGCCCTCCGACGATGATCGAGCCGGACTGCACCGGCACGAAGCCGCT
The DNA here is from genome assembly GCA_023452965.1 of Pseudomonadota bacterium. The sequence goes on from JAEXUU010000423.1 coordinate 2,144, forward strand.
CAGCGAGCGTAAGAGCGTAGTCTTGCCGCAGCCCGAGGAGCCGAGCAGCGCCGTGAAGCTTCCGGGAGAAAAGTCGAGATCGACGCCGTGCAGCACGCGCGTGTTGCCATAGCCAACGTGCAGACCGCGCACGCTGATCGCCTCGCCCGAGCGCAAGCTCTGTTGCCGTTCGGCCTGCAAACGCCTTCTCCCTCACGCGATCTTATTCCGGCAAAATGGATCATACATTCCATTTTGCAGCTCGCTTGGAATAAGCGTAGCGGACACTTGCACCGGTGTGCAACAGCTTTGTGAAGGTCTGCGCTTGCCGTTTCAGCTCGCTTCCGCCGCGCTCGAAACGGCTGTGGAGGGGGTCTTGTGCGCGCGGAATTTCCCGTCATGCTCGCGCACGCCGGGGGGCGGGGCGTGAGGACGCCGCGGATTCGGCTGGGCAGGGCAGCGCCTCGGGGGGAGAGCCAGTCAGCGTATGGTTTCAGTCGAACTCAAGGCCGTTTCGAAGAACTGGGGCGGAACCCCGGCGGTCGACGGCGTCACCTTCACCGTCGGGCAAGGCAAGCTCGTCGCCCTGCTCGGCCCTTCCGGCTGCGGCAAGTCGACGACGCTGCGTCTGATCGCCGGGCTGGAGGATGCCAGCTCGGGGGTGATCGCGATCGGCGGCAACGACGTCACCAACGCACCGCCCTCGCGCCGTGGCATCGCCATGGTCTTCCAGAACTACGCGCTGTTCCCGCACCTCTCGGTGGCGGAGAACATCCTGTTCGGCCTCAAGGTCCGCAAGCTGCCGCGCGCCGAACGCGACGAGCGCCTGGCCCGCGCCGCCGAAATCCTCGGCCTCGGCGCTTTGCTCGACCGCAAGCCCTCGCAGCTTTCCGGCGGGCAGCAGCAGCGCGTCGCGCTCGGCCGCGCCATCGTCGCGCGGGCCCCGGTCTGCCTGATGGACGAGCCGCTCTCCAATCTCGACGCCCAGCTGCGCGTCGAGATGCGACGCGAGATCCGCGAGCTGCAGCAGAAGCTCGGCATCACCATGGTCTACGTCACCCATGACCAGGTCGAGGCGATGACCATGGCCGACCAGGTCGTGCTGATGCGCAATGGCCGGATCGAGCAGGACGCGCCGCCCGACCAGCTCTACGAGAACCCGGCGACGATCTTCGTCGCCCGCTTCGTCGGCACGCCGCCGATGAACGTCATCCCGCTCGGCTCGGTCGTGACGCAGGGCGGTGGCGAGGGCCTCTCGCCGCCGGCCCATGTCGAGCCGGGCGCGCTTGCGGTCGGCATCCGTCCGGAGATGACCGAGCTGGCCGAGAGCGGCATTGCCGCCGATGTCGTCGCGGTCGAATATCTCGGCGCCGACACGCTGGTCGAGACCCGGATCGACGGGCACCCGTTCATCGTGCGCCGGCCCGGCAAGGTCCGCGCCATGGCCGGCGACCGCGTCCACATCAGACTGTCACAATCGGCGGTGCACTGGTTCGACCTGAAGACCGAGCAAAGGCTCGTCCTCGACTGACGACGCCTGAATAACCAGGCGTTCAAACGCCGTAGCAGGGGAGAAATGAATTATGGACAGGCGTGAATTCCTGAGCGGCACCGCGGCCCTCGCCGGCTCGCTCGCCGTGGCGAGGCCGGCCCTCGCCCAGACCGCCGAGCTTTCCTTTTTCTATCCGGTCGCCGTGGGCGGGCCGATCACCAAGCTGATCGATGCCTATGCCGCCGGCTTCGAGAAGGAAAATCCGACCATCAAGGTCAAGCCGATCTATGCCGGCACCTATCAGGAGACCATCGTCAAGGCGCTGACCGCGCAT
>JAEXUU010000428.1 GCA_023452965.1 Pseudomonadota bacterium
GCCCAAGGGCGAGCGCCTCAGGCGCGAGCCGCTGGTCTGGGTCGCCGGTCGCGGCCACCGGCCGGAGCTGGAGGAAACCTTGCCGCTGGGCCTGTTCAACGAGGGCTGCCGGGCGCGACCGCGCATCCTGGCGGCGCTCGAGGCGGCCGAGCGGCCGCACCGGCTGGTGTTCTCCTCCTCGCATATGGCGGGGCTGCTCTCGGCGGTGGAGGCTGGGCTCTGCGTCACCGCCATCACCGAAAGCGCCGTGCCGGCCGGGCTGCGGCGGCTGGCGCCGGCCGACGGGCTGCCGGTGCTGTTCGAGCTTTCGGTCGGGCTGGTGATCGCGCCGGGAGCGGGTCTCGCGGCGCGGCATTTCGCGCAGGCGCTGCGCGAGGCGATGACGGCGCCGAAGCTCGCGGCCTGACTGGCTGCCTCTAGCGTCATGCTCGCCCTTGTGGCGAGCATCCACGTCCTGAACACCGTGTTCGATCAGGGAAGCCAAGTCGTGGATGGTCGGGACAAGCCCGACCATGACGGGAGCGCGGCTTACTCCGCCGCCTGCGGCTTCAGCACGCCGCGGCGGATCTGGTCCTCCTCGATCGACTCGAACAGGGCGCGGAAATTGCCCTCGCCGAAGCCGTCATCGCCCTTGCGCTGGATGAACTCGAAGAAGATCGGTCCGACAACGGTGGCGGAGAAGATCTGGAGGAGCACCTTGCTCATCCGGCCGGCCTTCTCGCCGAGCGCGACCGCGCCCTCGCCGTCGATCAGGATGCCGTTGGCCTTGAGGCGCTCGACCGGCTCGCCATGGTTCGGCACGCGGCCATCGACCTTCTCGTAATAGGTCACGGGCGGCGAGGGCATGAAGGGCAGGCCGTTGGCGCGCAATTGCTCGACGCTGGCGTAGATATCACGGGCGCCGAGCGCGACATGCTGGATGCCCTCGCCCTTGTACTGGCGCAGGTACTCCTCGATCTGGCTCTTGTCGTCGAGGGATTCGTTGATCGGGATGCGGATCTTGCCGCAGGGCGAGGTCAGCGCCCGCGAGATCAGGCCGGTGAGCTTGCCCTCGATGTTGAAGAAGCGGATCTCGCGGAAATTGAAGAGATTGCCGTACCAGTCGGCCCAATGATCCATGCGGCCGCGCATGACGTTGTGGGTGAGGTGGTCGAGATAATACATCCCGGCCTGCTCGGGGTGCGGGTCGCGCTCGCCGAGCCATTCGAAGTCGACATCCCAGATCGAACCCTTCTCGCCATAGCGCTCGACGAAATAGAGCAGCGAGCCGCCGATGCCCTTGACCGCTGGGATCTGCAGTTCGCCGGGGCCGACCCTAGTCTCGTAGGGTTCGGCGCCGAGCGATACCGCCCGCTCGAAGGCGTGCCTGGCGTCGACGACCCGGAAGGCCATGGCGCAGGCGCAGGGGCCATGCGCGGCGGCAAAGCCCTGGGCGAAGGAATCGGGCTCGGCGTTGACGACGAAATTGACGTCGCCCTGGCGATAGAGCGTCACCTTCTTGGAGCGGTGCTTCGCGACCTTGGTGAAGCCCATCGTCTCGAACAACGCGCCGAGCTTCTCCGGCTCCGGGTGGGCGTACTCGACGAACTCGAAGCCGTCCGTGCCCATTGGATTGGCGTCGGAAATGGCGGGCGGGGCGGTGTCGTGCGGAAACGGGCCCATGGCGTCCTCCTCCTGGGTCTATCTGGATGGAGCATGGTCGCGCATCGCCGCGGCGATGATCTTGCAAAATCGATCCAACGAGCGCTTCATTTGCACGAAACGTGCATCATTGAACGGAAACGCTCACGAAATGCCCGCCCTCGACGCTTTCGACTGGCGCCTGCTCGAAGCGCTGCAGCAGGACGCCTCGCTGACCAATGGCGCGCTGGCTGAGAAGATCGGCCTGTCGGCGAGCCAGGTCTCGCGCCGGCGCCAGCGGCTCGAGCAGGAGGGCGTAGTGCGCGGCTATCGCGCCCTGATCGACCCGGAGGCGATCGGGCTTGCCGTCACCGTGTTCATCCATGTCGCGCTGAACACCCATTCGCGCGACAATGCCCGGCGCTTCCGTGACCTCGTGAAGCTCACGCCGGCCGTGCTCGAGGCGCATGCCCTGACCGGCGAGGCCGACTACATGCTGAAGGTCGCCGTCGGGGATCTCAAGGAATTGTCGCGGCTGGTGAACGAGGTCCTGCTGCCGCATGAGAGCGTCGCCCGGGTGCGCTCCGAGATCGCGCTGGAGACGCTGAAGGAGCCGGGGCTGCTGCCGCTGCGGCTTGGCTGAGCGCGCGGCGAAACCGCCCCTTCCGCCGGCGCGGCGGCGCGCTATAAAGCTTCCATGGTCATTCTCAATCGCATCTACACGCGCACGGGCGACGACGGCACCACGGCGCTCGCCACCGGAGCGCGCCGGCCGAAATTCGACCTGCGCATCGCCGCCTACGGCACCACCGACGAGACCAATGCCTGCATCGGCATGGCGCGGCTGCATTTCGCCTCCGAGGATGCGACGGTCGACGCGATGCTGGGGCGCATCCAGAACGATCTCTTCGACCTCGGTGCCGAGCTCGCCTCGCCCGATACCGGCGAGAAGCTGGAATGGGAGCCGCTGCGCATCGTCCAGGCGCAGGTCGACCGGCTCGAGGCCGAGATCGACACGCTGAACAAGGGGCTCGGCACGCTGCGCTCCTTCGTCCTGCCCGGCGGCACGCCGGCCGCCGCCCATCTGCATCTTGCCCGCACCGTCAGCCGGCGGGCGGAGCGGCTGATGGTCGAGCTCGCCGGTATTCCGGGCGAGAGCGTCGCGAAGCCGGCGCTGAAGTTCATCAACCGGCTTTCCGACTTCCTCTTCGTCGCCTCCCGCTATCTCAACGCCAGGGCGGGGGGCGACGTGCTCTGGACGCCCGGCCAGAACCGCTGAACCGATGTTCGTGCCGCTGCATGACGGCGTGCCGATGCGCTTCATCCGCGTCGCCTACGTCACCTATGCGCTGATCGCGATCTGCGTCCTGCTGCGGCTCATGCTGATGCACTGGACCAGCGAGGCGAGCGAGATCGCGGTTCTCGCCGGCTTCGGCACGATCCCCGCCGTGCTGTTCGGCGAGGCGCAATTGCCGCCGGAGCTGCTCAAGGCGCCGCCCTGGCTGACGCTCGTCACCGGCATCCTGCTGCACGCCAGCTTCGCCCATCTCGTCGGGAACATGCTGTTCCTCTGGGTCTTCGGCGACAATGTCGAGGACGCGATGGGCCATCTGCGCTTCCTCGTCTTCTTCATGCTCTGCGGCACGGCCGGGGCGCTGCTGCACGCGCTGATGAATCCCGAATCGGAGCAGCCGCTGATCGGTGCTTCCGGCGCGATCTCGGGCGTGATCGCGTCCTATCTGATGCTCTACCCGCGCGTGCGCGTCTGGGGGCTCGCCTTCAAATGGATTCCGATCCACATCCCGGCGATGTATGCGCTCGGCGCTTGGATCCTGTTCCAGCTGATTTCGGCGCTGTTCGACCAGCAGGGTGCGGTCGGCTGGTGGGCGCATCTCGGCGGGCTGGGCGCAGGCGCAGTGCTGACG
>JAEXUU010000500.1 GCA_023452965.1 Pseudomonadota bacterium
CGAGCCAGGTCGCATCCTGCGCCAGGGTAGAATCCCCGGCGGCTGCCAGAGCGGTCGCGGCCAGGAAGGCGGCGCCCAGGACGCGGCCGAGCGTCAGCGTCGATGTGGAATGGCGTAGCCGGCTGCGCGCCGGCAGCCTCCCTGCAGGCTTCCTGTCATTTCGCATCGATATTCGGACCCCAACCGCAGCGGCAGGGTTCACGCAGCTCGGCGCGCAAGGCAATGAACCGCCATTCCCAACCCGCCAAATCGCTCCGGTGTGGCAAATCTGCTGCCGAAACCGCCCCCGCCCCGCTTCCAGCTCATGGCTAGCCGCCACGCTACGTGCTAAAGGCCCGCCGCCATGCTCGCCCGCTTCTTCGCCTATTACCGCCCGCATCGCGGCCTCTTCCTGCTCGACTTCTCCTGCGCAGTGATCTCAGGGCTGCTCGAGCTCGGCTTCCCGATCGCGGTCAAGCTGTTCGTCGACGAGTTGTTGCCCGGCGGCGACTGGCCGCTGATCCTGCTGGCCTCGCTCGGCCTGCTGGCGATCTATCTCGTCAATACCGGGCTGATGGTGGTGGTGACCTATTGGGGCCACATGCTCGGCATCAACATCGAGACCGAGATGCGCCGCAAGGCGTTCGACCATCTGCAGAAGCTCTCCTTCGGCTGGTTCGACAACCAGAAGACCGGCCATCTAGTCGGCCGGTTGACCAAGGACCTGGAAGAGATCGGCGAAGTCGCCCATCACGGGCCGGAAGATCTGTTCATCGCGGTGATGACCTTCATCGGCGCCTTCGCGCTGATGCTGATGGTCCATGTCGAGCTGGCGCTGATGACGGCGGTGATCGTGCCGCTGATGGCCTGGCTGACCAGCCGCTATGGACGGCGGATGACCAAGACCTGGCAGAGCCTGTTCGGCCGCGTCGGGGCCTTCAACGCCCGGATCGAGGAGAATGTCGGCGGCATCCGCGTCGTCCAGGCCTTCGCCAACGAAGAGCATGAGCGCAAGCTGTTCGCGCAGGACAACCAGCGCTATCGCACCACCAAGCTCGACGCCTACCGGCTGATGGCCGCCTCGATCTCGCTCTCCTATTTCGGCATGCGGCTGACGCAGATGGCGGTGATGATCGCCGGCGCCTACTACGTGCTGATCGGCGATCTCAGCGCCGGCGGCTTCGTCGGCTTCGTGCTGCTGGTCAACGTCTTCTTCCGCCCGATCGAGAAGATCAACTCGGTGATCGAGACCTATCCGAAGGGGATCGCGGGCTTCCGGCGCTACACCGAATTCCTCGACACCCGGCCCGACATCGCCGACCTGCCGGGCGCCGTCGCCGTTGCCGGCCTCAGGGGCGACATCGCCTATGAGAACGTCTCCTTCGGCTACACCAGGGACCGCAGCATCCTCAGCGGCATCGATCTTGCGATCCGCGCCGGCGAGACCATCGCCTTCGTCGGCCCGTCGGGCGCCGGAAAGACCACGATCTGCTCGCTGCTGCCGCGCTTCTACGACGTCACGGGCGGGCGCATCACCATCGACGGCATCGACATCCGCAAGATGACGCTAGCCTCGCTGCGCGGCCAGATCGGCATCGTCCAGCAGGACGTCTTCCTGTTCGCCGGCACGCTGCGCGAGAACATCGCCTATGGCAGGCTCGGCGCCAGCGAGGCCGAGATCGAGGACGCGGCGCGGCGCGCAAAGCTCGACGAGATGATCGCGCGGCTGCCGGACGGGCTCGACACCGTGATCGGCGAGCGCGGCGTCAAGCTCTCCGGCGGGCAGAAGCAGCGCCTCGCCATCGCCCGGATGTTCCTGAAGAACCCGCCGATCCTGATCCTCGACGAGGCGACCTCGGCGCTCGACACCGAGACCGAGCGGGCGATCCAGACCTCCCTTGCCGAACTATCGAAGGGGCGGACGACGCTGGTCATCGCCCACCGCCTCGCAACGATCCAGGATGCCGACCGCATCATCGTCATCGACGAGAGCGGCGTCGCCGAGCAGGGCCGGCATCAGGACCTGGTGCAGCGGCCAGGCATCTACCGGCGTCTGCACGAGGCACAGTATGGCGGGCGGGCCGGCTGACCCGTCTCCGCGACCGTCCAAATGCGCGTCATGCTCGGGCTTGACCCGAGCATCTCAGGCTTCCTCAGCCCTCGACCAAGCGCCGCGCGATCACCTGCGCCTGGATTTCGGCCGCGCCCTCGAAGATGTTGAGGATGCGGGCGTCGCAGAGCACGCGGCTGACCGGGTATTCCAGCGCAAAGCCATTGCCGCCATGGATCTGCAGGGCGTTGTCGGCGGCCGCCCAGGCGACACGGGCGCCTAACAGCTTGGCCATGCCGGCTTCCAGATCGCAGCGCCGGTCGGCATCCTTCTCGCGGGCGGCGAAATAGGTGAGCTGGCGGGCGATGACGAGTTCGGCCGCCATCATGGCGAGCTTGTCGGCGACGCGCGGGAAGGCGATCAGCGGCTTGCCGAACTGGATGCGCTCCTGAGCGTAGCGCAGGCCGAGATCGAAGGCCGATTGCGCGACGCCGAGCGCGCGCGCCGCGGTCTGGATGCGGGCGGCCTCGAAGGTCTGCATCAATTGCTTGAAGCCCTGCCCCTCGACGCCGCCGAGCAAATTCTCGCCCTTGACCTCGAAACCGTCGAAGGCGAGCTCATATTCCTTCATGCCGCGATAGCCGAGCACCTCGATCTCGCCGCCGGTCAGCCCCTCGACCGGGAACGGCTCGGCGTCGGTGCCGCGCGGCTTCTCGGCGATCAGCATGGAGAGACCGCGATAGCCCGGCGCATCGGGATCGGTGCGGACCAGCAGCGTCATGATGTCGGCGCGCACAGGATGGGTGATCCAGGTCTTGTTGCCGTAGACCTTCCAGACGTCATCGTCCTTCACTGCCTTGGTGCGCAGCGAGGCGAGGTCGGAGCCGGTGTTCGGCTCGGTGAAGACGGCGGTCGGCAGGATCTCGCCGGAAGCGATCTTGGGCAGCCAATAGGCCTTCTGCTCGTCGGTGCCGCCGCAGATGATCAACTCGGCAGCGATCTCGGAGCGGGTGCCGAGCGAGCCGACGCCGATATAGCCGCGCGAGAGTTCCTCGGAGACGACGCACATCGAGACCTTGCTGAGGCCCATGCCGCCGAATTCCTCGGGAATGGTCAGGCCGAAGACGCCGAGCTCGGCCATCTGCTCGACCACCGGCAGCGGGATGTACTCGTTGGCGAGATGCCATTCATGGGCGTGCGGCGTGACCTGCGCCTCGCAGAAGCGGCGCATCTCGGAGCGGATCGCCTCGAGCGTCTCGTCGAGGCCGGGATCGCCGACACTGGCGAGGCCTTGGCTCTGGCTGAACAGCGAGACGAAGCGGGCGCGGTTCTCGGGCGTGTTGCCCTGCGCGATCAGCGCGTCCGCGGCGTCGGAGCAGGCGTCTGCGACCGCCTTGGCCGAGAGCCCGAGTGCCGGGAGCCGGACGATCTCGCCCTGGCTCATCGGAATGCCGCCGAAGATCTGCGCGGCATATTCGCCGGCGCCGATCCTGATGGCGTAGTCCTCGATCGCGCCGTAGCGATCCTCGGCCTGGAGGCGCTCGCCATAGGCCTTGAGCTCGCGCAGCGCCATGACATAGGTGGCAAGCCAGGAGAGGCCGTGGGCAGCGTGCTGCTCCTGCTCGAGCTTCGCCGCGGAAACCCGGCCCTCGACCACCACCTTCTGGCGAACCGCCGCGACGGCCTGCTCCAGCAGGGTCTCGAAGCCCGGTAGCGCGGCGCCGATCAGCTCGATGGCGGAAGCTTGCGTCGCGGTCCTGAGGGCGGCGTTGGCGCTCATGTCTCTCTCCCTTGTTGCGGCGCAGCATAAGGGAAGTCGGAGCGCTTGCGATAGTCGTGTTTCGGCGCCCGGCGCCCTACTTTCGGCTGGCGAGAACAACACCGAGCACTGCGACCGACATGCCGACGAGCTGGATCGGCGACAGGGTTTCGCCGAAGAGCAGCCAGGCCTCGACCGCCACCGCCGGCGGAACCAGAAAAAGGAAGGTCGCGGTGCGCGAGACCTGGCCGCGGCGGATCAGGATCAGATAGAGGCCGATCCCGCCGAGCGAGAGCGCCAGCACCGACCAGGCGAGCACCAGCGTCATCGTCAGGTTCCACTCCATCCGCATCGGCTCGAGCAGGAAGGCGAAGGGCAGCGTGAACAGGAAGGCGGCGGCGTATTGCACCGCCGTCACCGTGCGCAGGTCGCCGGAGACGATCCGCGCCTTCTGCCAGAACGAGCCGAAGGTGACGGCGAACATGCCGATGACATTGACCACGATCGGCACGAGCACGGCGCGCAGCGCCTCGGGCTCGACGCCGACGAGCTTGGGCTCCAGGACGAGCCCGATGCCGACAAAACCGCAGACGATACCGGCCCAGCGCACCGGCGAGATCCGCTCGCCGACGATCAGCGGGGCGAAAAGGGCCGTCAGCACCGGCTGCAGCCCCGCGATCAGCCCGGAGACGCCGGCCGGCAGACCATGGCGCACCGCCCACCAGACGCCGCCGAGATAGAGCGCGTGCAGGAGGATGCCGGCGATGGCGCAATCGATCCAGGCACGCCGCCCCTTCGGCCAGGGCGCCCCGACGGCGACGGCGAGCACAGCGAGCGCCACGAAGGCGCAGGCGAAGCGCAGCGAGAGGAAGGTCAGCGCGTCCGAATGCCGGGCCGAGTAGCCGGCAACGATCCAGCCGCTCGACCAGAGGAAGACGAAGAGCACCGGCGCGAGGCGCAGGAAGAGCGGCGAGTCGAACATCGGGCGACCTTTCCGAAGGGCCTGATACGCCGGAACGGCCCCCTTTGTCGTCGCCGCGGACGCCGTGACGGCATGTCCTCCGCGCCTTCCCGGCTTGCCAGCGGCGGCGAAGCTGTGACAATCGCCGCCTGCCCTACCGAGCCTGCCGATGTCCCTGCTCTCCGCCCCCGCCATCGCCTTCGAGCGCTTCATCGCCCATGACGGCTGGGCGATCGCCAGCCACATCGCGCTGTCGGTGCTGATGTCGCTGTTCCCCTTCCTGATCATCGTCACCGCGCTCGGCGGCCTGTTCGGCTCGCAGGCGGCGGCCGACGAGGCGGCACAGCTCCTGCTCGAAGCCTGGCCGCGCGAGATCGCCGAGCCGATCGCCCGCGAGGTCCGCTCGGTGCTGACCGCGGTCCGCCGGGACGCGCTGACGCTCGGCGCCGTGCTGGCGCTCTACTTCTCCTCCTCCGGCGTCGAGGCGCTGCGGATCGGGCTCAACCGGGCCTATGAGGCCTATGAATGGCGCTCCTGGTGGCGCACCCGGCTGGAATCGATCGTCTATGTGATCGGCGGTGCCTTCTTCATGCTGGCTTTCTCGCTGCTGGTCGTGCTCGGGCCGCTGATCTGGCGCGGCGTCGTCGGCTACGTGCCGGCGCTGGCGCCGCTCGGCTTCCTGCAAGCCTTCCTGCGCCTCTCCGCTGCGACGGTGGTGATCGTGCTGGCGCTCTGCGTCGCCCACAAGCTGCTGCCGGCGCGGGCGCCGCATATCGGGGCGATGTGGCCGGGCATCCTCATGACGCTCGCGGTCTGGCTGGTCGGGGGGCTCGGCTTCGGCTGGTATCTCGATTCCTTCGCCGGGGCCTATGTCACGACCTATGCCGGCCTCGCGACGGCGATGATCGCGCTGGTCTTCCTGTACTGGCTGGCGGCGATCTTCCTCTACGGGGCCGAGCTCAATGCCGCGATCGCGATCGTTAGGACGCCGAAAGCCACGCCGGGCGAAGCGATCGCGTCGCTCTAGCCGGTGATGCCGACGCGCAGTGCCAAGATGGGGTCTGTGACCGGATGATCGAGACTGCGCGCCTGCGACTGCGCCCTCATGCTCTCGGGGATTTCGAAGCCTGGTACGCGATGTTCTCCGACCGGGAGCTGTTCCGGTTCATCGCTGCGCCGCAGCTTTCACGCGAGGATGGCTGGAACCGGCTGCTGCGCTATGCCGGCCACTGGTCCCTGCTCGGCTACGGCATGTTCGCGGTCTTCGACAGGGCGAGCGGCGCGTTCATCGGCGATGTCGGCTTCGCCGATTTCCATCGCGGCCTGGGCGAGCGCTTCGATGCCATCCCGGAAGCGTCCTGGATTCTGAACCGCGCTGCACAGGGGCGCGGGCTCGCCGCCGAGGCCGTCGCGGCCTGCCATGACTGGATCGACCGGACGCGTGCGCCGGCCCGTACCGTCTGCCTGATCAATCCCGACAATGCCGCATCGCTGCGTATCGCCGACCGGTTCGGTTATCGAGCCTTCGGGAACTGCCTCTACAAGGATGCGCCGTGCGTCATGCTGGAACGGCTGAGTCCTCTGCCGTAAACGGCGCGGCGCGATTGAATATCTCTGAACCGAGGGAAAGCCTGCCACCATGCGGATCGAAGCCTGCACCGCCGACATGCTGGACGACTGGGTCGCGCTGCGCCTTGCGCTGTGGCCGGAAGGCGGCGCGCAGGACCATCGCGACGAGGCCGCAGGGATGCTCGAAAGCGAGAATGACGTGGCCTTCATCGCGCGGGATGATGACGGGCTCGCCATCGGGCTTGCCGAGGCTGCCCTGCGGCACGACTACGTCAATGGCTGCGACAGCTCGCCGGTCGGCTTTCTCGAAGGCATCTATGTGCAGCCCGAGAACCGGAAGCGCGGCGTCGCCCGTGCGCTGTGCCGCGCGGTCGAGGCCTGGGCCGCCGGCCATGGCTGCGCCGAATTCGCCTCCGATGCGGGCCTGCTCAACACCGGCTCGCAGCAGATGCACGAAGCGCTCGGCTTCGAGGAAACCGAGCGGGTCGTCTATTACCGCAAGCTGCTGCAGCCGGGCTGAGCGTCCGGCCGGCAGCGTCAGCCCTCGCCGAGCAGCGACATCGCCTGGGTGATGTCGTTCTTCTCGAGCCGGCAGGCGACGCAATAGGCGGGGTTGAAGACGTTGGCGACGTCGTAGCGCACCATCTGGCCGAGCAGATGGCTCGCCTCGAGCGCATCGACGCCGAGATCCTCGACGATCCAGCGCAGCATCTCGGTCGTCGCGAACTGCAGCGGCTGGTCGAGCGGGCGGCCGCTCGCCAGGGTGATGATCTCGGTCGCGGTCTCGCAGCGCGGCCAGCGGCCCGGCGCGTTCTTGCGCAGATGCAGCGTGAACTCGATCTCGAAGCTGGTCTCGATGCCGGTGCCGACGATCTCGCCATCGCCCTGGCAGGCATGCCCGTCGCCGAGGAAGAACAGCCCGCCCTTCTCGGATACCGGAAAGGCGATGCGCGCCCCCGGCCCGAAGCGGCGATAGTCCATGTTGCCGCCATAGGCGCCGCTGGTCGCGGTCGAGATCGCCTGGCCGCGCTCGGGTGCGACGCCGAAGCA
>JAEXUU010000515.1 GCA_023452965.1 Pseudomonadota bacterium
CAGCAGAGCCGCCGCGACCATCTCGAGCGGCCGCACCAGCGGCGAGCCTGTGCGCGCCGGCTCGTGATCGAGACTGTCCAGGACGGCGGCGGCGCCGTCACTCGTACCGGTATCGGCCATCCGGCCGTCCTCCCATTCACCCGATCCGCCGAATCTAGCGCCGGCTGCAGGTCCATATCATGGCCTTTTCGACCATTGTTTCCGGCTGGACCATACACGGATCGAGGGTCGTTGCAATCGCAACCGCGCCGAACTACAGATTTATGGAGAAATCGAAGGTCCGCATAATGGACCCATGAGTGCGAGGAAATGCGAGCAGGAGCCATGCCGACGCCAGATTTGCCGGGCTCGCAAAGCGTCGACCGCGCCTTGCGCCTGCTCTCGCTCGTCGGCCGCGAGAGCGCAGCTGGCCTGCCATTGAGCGAGATCGTCGAAGAGACACGCCTCAGCAAGCCGACGGTGCGGCGCCTGCTGCTGGCACTGATGCGCGCCGGGCTGGTCGAGCAGGCGGATGCGACCAAGCGCTATCATCTCGGCGAGGAGGCCTTCGTGCTCGGCCTGCTCTCCGGCAGCCGGCATGGCCTGCTCGACCTTGCCATGGCGAGCCTGCGCCGGCTCTCCGACACGACCCAGGACACCAGCTTCTTCTCGGTCAGGCGCGACCGCTCCGCTGTCTGCCTGCATCGCGAGGAAGGCACCTGGCCGGTCCGCACCCATGCACTCCAGGCCGGCGACCAGCACCCGCTCGGCATCGGCGCGGGCTCGCTCGCCATGCTGGCGGCCCTGGCCGACGACGAGGTCGAGGCGATGATCGAGGCCAATCGCGCCATCCTGGTCGAGAGCTATCCGAGCTATACGCCGGCCAGCATCCGCACCGACGTGGCGCAGGCCCGCGAGCGGGGCTTCTCGCTCAACCCCGGCCGCATCGTCGCCAGCTCCTGGGGTATCGGCGTCGCCGTGCGCTACCCGGACCGGCGCGTCGCCGGCGCGCTCAGCCTCGCCGCGATCGATTCGCGCATGCGGCCGCAGCGCCAGGAAGAGCTCGCCGTGCAGTTGCGGCACGAGGCGAAACAGGTCGAGCAGCGCCTCGCCGGCATGCTGAGCCGGCAGCCATTCCCGTACGTGCCGCCAGATGCGCCGGCACGTGCGCCCAAACAGCCAGCGGAGACGAGTTGATGACGACATCCGGAGAGGCCTCCGGCCCGCTCGGCGGGCTGAAGCCCGTCTCGACGCGGGTGATGAACCTCGCGCATTTCCTGACCCGCAATGGCCGGCGCTTCGCCGACAGGCCCGGGCTGATCTGGGGCGAGCGGCAATGGAGCTGGGGCCCGATCGACGCCGCCGTGCATGCGCTCTGCGCGGCGCTCGCGGCCCGCGGCATCGGCAAGGGCGACCGCATCCTCGTGCATTCGAAGAACTGCGACGAGATGTTCTTCTCGATGTTCGCCGCTTTCCGGCTGGGCGCCGTCTGGGTGCCGACCAATTTCCGGCTGATGCCGGACGAGGTCGCCTATCTCGCAACCTCCTCGGGCGCCAAGGGTTTTCTCTGCCACGGTGATTTCCCGGAGCATGCTGCGGCCGTAGCCAAGGAAAGCAAGGCGCTGCAGTTCACCTGGCGGATCGGTGCCGGCGATTTCGGCGAGACGACGGTCGGCGAAGCCATCGCGGCGCATGAAGGCGCGCGCATGCCCGACGCCATGGTCGAGCGCGACGATCCCTGCTGGTTCTTTTTCACCTCCGGCACGACCGGCCGCTCCAAGGCGGCGGTGCTGACCCATGGCCAGATGGGCTTCGTGATCACCAACCACCTCGCCGATCTGGTACCGGGCTCGACCGACGAGGACGCCTCGCTCGTCGTCGCGCCGCTCTCGCACGGCGCCGGCGTGCACCAACTCGTGCTCTCGGCGCGCGGCGCGCCGAGTATCCTCCTGCCGACCGAGCGCTTCGACATCGACGAGGCCTTCCGGTTGGTCGCGAAGTACCGGGTCACCAACATCTTCACCGTGCCGACGATCCTGAAGATGCTGGTCGAGCATCCGGCCGTCGACAGCCATGACCATTCCTCGCTGCGCCATGTCATCTATGCCGGCGCGCCGATGTATCGCGAGGACCAGAAGACGGCGCTGAAGAAGCTCGGCAAGGTGCTGGTGCAGTATTTCGGCCTCGGGGAGGTCACCGGCAACATCACCGTGCTGCCGCCCTATCTGCACGAGGTCGAGGATGGGCCGCAGGCCCGGATCGGCAGCTGCGGCGTCGAGCGCACCGGCATCCAGGTCCAGATCCAGAACGACGATGGCAAGGAACTCGCCCCCTTCGAGACCGGCGAGATCTGCGTGATCGGCCCGGCGGTCTTCGCCGGCTATTACGAAAACCCGGAGGCCAATGCGAAGTCGTTCCGCGACGGCTGGTTCCGCACCGGCGATCTCGGCCATATGGACGAGCAGGGCTTTGTCTACATCACCGGCCGGGCTTCGGACATGTACATCTCCGGCGGCTCGAACATCTATCCGCGCGAGATCGAGGAGAAGATCCTGACCCATCCTGCGATCGCCGAGGT
>JAEXUU010000542.1 GCA_023452965.1 Pseudomonadota bacterium
GTCTCAACCATTCGACGGTGTTTCGCCGTCTCGGCCAGATCGAGGAGGCGCTCGGCACGCGCCTGTTCGAGCGCCATCGCAGCGGCTATGTCACGACGCCGGCCGGCGAGGAGATGGCGGCGCTGGCGGAGCGGCTCGACCACGACATCGCCGGCTTCACCCGCCGCCTCGCCGGGCGCGAGATCGTTCCCGCCGGCGAATTGCGCGTCACCACCAATGATTCCCTGCTGGTCGAGCTGCTGACGCCGCTCTTCGGCGCCTTCATGCGGCAATGCCCGGACATCCGGCTCGACGTGCTGCTCGGCAACCAGGCCCTCAACCTCAGCAAGCGCGATGCGGATGTCGCGATCCGCGCCACCGATACGCCGCCGGAGAACCTCGTCGGTCGGCGCGCCGCGCGGATCGGCTGGGCACTCTATGGGCGTGGGGCCGACTTCCCGGAGGGGCCGCCTGCCGACCAGGGCACGCTGGCGCAGCGGCGCTGGGTCTCGCTCAACGACCAGTTCGGTGCCTTCAAGGTCGTGCAGTACGTGCAGAAGCACATCGAGGCCGATCGCGTCGTCTACAAGCTGAATACGGTGCTGGGCCTCGCCGAAGCGGTCGAGGCCGGGATCGGGATCGGCTTCCTGCCCTGTTTCATCGGCGACAAGCGCCCCGGTTTGAAGCGTCTCGGACCGCCGCAGGCTGGCTATGCCGCGGACCTGTGGCTCCTGACTCATCCGGACCTGCGCCAGGCGCCGCGCGTGCGGCTGTTCCTCGACTTCATGGCGAGCGAGCTCGTCCGCCTGCGGCCCCTGATCGAGGGCGTGGCCGAGACCGAGATCCAGCCGGGGGAGGACGCCCAGGCTTCAGCGGCGAGCTGAACGCATTGCGGGCTCACACTGCCGGGAAGCCGGGCGTTGCGCCTTTGATGTTTCCATCGAGCCGCAGCGCGCTCTAGACTGCCGCCATGGAAATTGCGATCCCCCTCATCATGGGCCTGACGCTGATCTGGCTGATCGGCCGCGGCACGCCCTGGAACGCCAAGCTGATGACGCTCGTGGTGACGCTCGCCGTCATCGTCCTGATCCTGCTGCTGGAGCGCAGCGGCTTCTGGCCTGACGCCTTCCGGCGCTGAGGTCTCCCGGCCCTGCCTCCTAACCAACCAGCTTGAGGCCGACGATTCCCGCGACGATCAGGCCGATGCAGAGCAGCCGCAGCACCGTCGCCGGCTCCCCGAACAGGATGATGCCGAGTATCGCCGTGCCGACGGTGCCGATGCCGGTCCAGATCGCATAGGCGGTGCCCAGCGGCAGGCTCTTCAGCGCGAGGCCGAGCAGACCAAGGCTGACCGCCATGCTGGCGACGGTCAGCACGGTCGGGACCAGCCGCGTGAAGCCTTGCGTGTACTTCAGTCCGATCGCCCAGCCGATTTCGAAGAGACCGGCGAAGAAGAGATAGGTCCAGGCCATCGCGGCCCTCCTGTTCGGCAACTGGATCAGTTCACGCGGAGAAGGAGAGCGGCCCCGCAATCGACGGCGGATGGCCTGCGCAAGGGCCCGGTGGCGCGATCAGGCTTCCTCGACCGCTCCTGAGCTCAGCGCTGCCCGCAGCAGCCGCCGGCATTCGGCGAGCTCCAGCAGCGTCGTCTTGAGGAAGGCCAGCTCGTCGTCGCCGAAAGCAGCCGGCTGAGGCGCCTGCGGCAAGGAAGAAAGAAGTGCCTTGGCGGCGAAGCCGGGCTCGCCAGCGGGAGCCGGCCGCAACGATGGATTGGCGGCCATTTCGGCTGGTCCCGCCGCGACCGTGGCGGGCCGGGCTGCGGAGCCGGGCGGCGGCGCGATCTCGGCCCCGCGGCCGATCGCCTGGACGTGGCGCGGCCCCTGCTCCTTGAGGATCCGCTGCAGGCCCTTGATGGTATAGCCTTCGCCGTACAGCAGACGGCGGATGCCCTTGAGCAGGGCGACATCGTCGGGGCGGTAGTAGCGCCGGCCGCCGCCGCGCTTAAGCGGCTTGATCTGGGAGAAACGCGTCTCCCAGAAGCGGAGCACATGCTGGGGTATGTCGAGGTCTTCGGCGACCTCGCTGATGGTCCGGAAAGCGTCTGGGCTCTTGGTGTCCAATTCGGCCTCTGTATCGCCGTTGTGGAACTCCAGGCTCACTCGTCTTCACCCTCGCCGTTCTGCCCGTTGATCCGGGCCTTCATCACGTTCGAGGGCTTGAAAACCATGACGCGACGCGGCTCGATCGGAACTTCTACGCCAGTCTTGGGATTACGCCCGATTCGCTCGCCCTTGTCGCGCACGACGAACGAGCCGAACGAAGAAAGTTTGACATTCTCGCCGCGCGCCACGGCATCGCAGATCTCGTCGAGGACCGCTTCGACGAGCTTGGACGACTCCGTCCGCGACAGGCCGATCTTCTGATAGACCGCCTCGCAAAGGTCCGCGCGCGTCACTGTTTGCCCTGCCATCAGCTCCCTCCAAGGCGTTATAGAGCAGCCACTACCCTGTCGAAGCATCCCCTACCAGAAACGGCGGACGCCAGAGCCGGCCGCCTTCGGACGAACGCACAGGGCGCCACGATCCGAAAAAACGTGCCGTCTCTCAACCAAGTGTCGGCGCGGAGCCTGTCCAGATGACCGGCCCCGCTTTCGCCTT
>JAEXUU010000718.1 GCA_023452965.1 Pseudomonadota bacterium
GGGCCGCGGGGGGGCCCCCCGCGCCAGGGCAGGATGCGAAAAAGCGGGAGCCGATTTTTCGCATCCTGCCCTAAATTCATGTTGGGAGACGGATCTGGCCTCGAGGCGGAAAGCGGCGCGCTTCCTCTGAAAGGGCATCCGGCTCCAGCCACCGGGAAACAGAAGCGTAACATGGACCAAGAGATCAGGACGATCGGCATCATCGGTGCCGGGCAGATGGGCAACGGCATCGCCCATGTGGCGTCGGTCGCCGGGTTCGAGGTCAAGCTGCACGACATCGCCGAGGACCGCATCAAGGCGGCTCTGGCGACGATCGACGGCAACATGGCAAGGCAGGTCTCGAAGGGCGCGATCGCCGACGAGATCCGCCGCGACGCCATGTCGCGGATCGCGGCTGCGCCGTCGCTCGAAGGCCTGGGCTCCTGCGATCTGGTGATCGAAGCCGCGACCGAGAGCGAGGAGGTCAAGCGCAAGATCTTCACCGCGGTCTGCCCCTATCTGCGGCCCGACGCGCTGCTCGCCTCGAACACCTCCTCGATCTCGATCACCCGGCTTGCCGCGGCGACCGATCGTCCCGAGCGCTTCATCGGCATCCATTTCATGAACCCGGTGCCGCTGATGCAGCTCGTCGAGCTGATCCGCGGCATCGCGACCGACGATCACACTTTCGAGCTCGCCAAGGACTTCGTCGCCAAGCTGCACAAGACGGCTTCGGTCTCGGAGGATTTCCCGGCCTTCATCGTCAACCGCATCCTGCTGCCGATGATCAACGAGGCCGTCTACACGCTCTATGAGGGCGTCGGCTCGGTCGAGGCGATCGACACCGCGATGCGGCTTGGCGCCAATCATCCGATGGGCCCGCTCCAGCTCGCGGACTTCATCGGCCTCGACACCTGCCTCTCGGTGATGCAGGTGCTCCATGACGGGCTGGCGGATTCCAAGTACCGGCCCTGCCCGCTGCTGGTGAAATATGTCGAGGCCGGCTGGCTCGGTCGCAAGACCAAGCGCGGCTTCTACGATTACCGCGGCGAGAAGCCGGTCCCGACGCGCTGATTCGCGCGCTGCTCCGGGGGCATTCCCCGGGCGGACCTCTCGACATCGCCTATTTGACGCCGTCGTTTCCGCCAGCGTGCCAGGCTCGCCGCGGGAATGACGGCGCTTGCGCGCCTGCCTCTTAACGGACGCTTCACAATCCTGTCGTCTCGCGCTTACATTGTCGGGCTACGGGATTCGTCCGGCTCGATTAAGCGGAGGCGCGATACGGGTGACGGCGCATGTAATGCATCCGATGGCTTCGCCGGATGGCTGTCCGGCTTTGGTGCTCAACGCGGATTTCAGGCCGCTGAGCTACTACCCCCTGTCGTTGTGGAGCTGGCAGGACGCGATCAAGGCGGTCTTCATGGACCGGGTCAACATCGTCTCCGAATACGATACCGTGGTGCGCAGCCCGAGCTTCAACATGAAGCTGCCCTCGGTGGTCTCGCTCAAGACCTATATCAAGCCTTCCCGCACGCCCGCCTTCACCCGCTTCAACGTCTTCCTGCGCGACCGTTTCGCCTGCCAGTACTGCCTGGGGCGCGAGGAACTGACCTTCGACCACGTCATACCGCGCTCGAAGGGCGGGCTGACGACCTGGGAGAACGTCGTCGCCGCCTGCTCGCCCTGCAATCTGCGCAAGGGCGACAAGATGCCGACCGCCGTCGGCATGATCCCGATGCAGAAGCCCTTCGCTCCGTCGATCAACGACCTGCACCGCAACGGCAAGCTCTTTCCGCCGAACTATCTGCACGATAGCTGGCTCGACTATCTCTACTGGGATTCCGAGCTCGAACCTTGAGAGGCATCGTCAGCTCTACCAGCGCGGTCGCCTGACGCGGCCATCTGCGCTTCCGGTGCTCACGGACAGATGTCCGCTGCGCTCCGGTTCTCGTTGACCACGCCATGCGCCTCACGCTGGCGAGCTGCCGACCCCTCTCATGCCAGCCTTCAGGCCGAGCAGCGCCGCGATCAGCAGCCCTGCCGAAGCCAGCGCGTTCCAGCCGGCGAGCGAAAGGCCGAGGAAGCGCCAGGCGGCTTCGGTGCAGGAGACGACGCGGGTCGTCTGCAACTGCTTCATGAAATCCAGCATGCCGGCAGCAAGGGGGGCGGGGGCGCCGCCGCAATCGTTCGGGCCGGCAAACCAGCCCCATTCGACGCCGGAATGGTAGATGCCGAGCCCGGTGCTCCAGGCCATCAGCAGGGCGAGGGCGGCGAGGGCGACCAACTGGGCCCCGCGCGACTGCGCAAGCAGCAGCGCGACGGCCGCAAGCCCGATCGTGGCGTAGTGCGGAACCCGCTGCTCGAGGCAGAGCTTGCAGGGCCGCAGCAGCACGACGAGTTCGAAGAACCAGGCGCCGGCGATCAGTGCGAGGCTGGCGAGGCCGATCAGGGCGATGACACGGCGCGGATTTGCGAAGGCGGCGGCGAGAGGGGTGGAGGTCATGGGTCGCTCAGCAGGAAAGGAGTTGGCCGGAGCCTGTCAGGAGCTTGAGGCCGAAATAGAGCAGGATCACCAGCGAGGCGCCGCCGAAGGCGATCAACTTGAGGCGCCGCTCGATGAAATGGCGGATCGCCGGGCCGTAGCTGCGCAGCAGGAAGGCGAGCGCGAAGAAGCGGGCGCCGCGCGCCAGCACGCAAGAGATCACGAAGAAGCCGAGCCCGACATGCACCGCGCCGGCGAGTATGGTCACCACCTTGATCGGCGGCAAATGGGCGAGGCCGGAGGGGGTCAGCAGCAGCAGGGTGGTATCGGGGCCGGCGCAGGCGCGCAGCGCCTCGAAGGCGGCGAGCTTGCCATAGAAGGCAAGGACGGGGCGGGCGAGCGCATCGAAGGCGAAATAGCCCAGCGCATAGCCGGCGATGCCGCCTAGCGTCGAGAAGGCTGTGGCGATGAGAGCGTAACGATAGGCCCTCCGCGGATTGGCCAGCGCCATCGGCACGAACAGCACATCCGCCGGGATCAGGAAGAAGGAGCTCTCGACGAAGGCGACGACCGCAAGCCAGAGCTGAGCGGCGGGGCGTGCGGCGAGCGACAGGGTCCAGAGATAGAGGCGTTTGAAGGCTCCCGGTCTTTCCAGCGAGCTGGCGGGAGCGGGAGGCGTATTCGCGGTAGCCATGCTCCAGCCTTTTCGTCGATAGCGGGGGGTCTGCGCGGCGGGAAATCCATCGGAATGGACGCGCTCCTAGCTATCCGCCCCGGCGCGCCGCGTCCATGCCGGAGGCCTGTGCGAAAAAGCCGCTCACGCGAGATTGACCGGACGGGATCGACAGCTATAGTCCGCGCCGCCCGCAAGGGGCCCCTGTGGCGGAATTGGTAGACGCGCTCGACTCAAAATCGAGTTCCGCAAGGAGTGCTGGTTCGATCCCGGCCAGGGGCACCATCCTTTTTTCCGCATTCTGATGTCGCAGGCCGTTTGCGCGGCGCGGAAGGCTGGGCTGCCCGGTGAGCTGCTGCGCGTCGTTGATGGGATGGTCCTGTTCAGCAGCTTTTTGGGACGGAAGATTCGACTCCGATACGGAGGCGATCTTAGGCGCGATTGACAGGTAGGTTGCAGGGCGAATATTGCTGCCGGTAGCTCGAATGAGTGTCCGCGGCTCTTTGCGTAAAGAGTAATCTGGGGCTTGAATTGACGCGCATGATTACTCTTTGCCTGTCGATCGCATCTAACAGCTAGATCCATGCATCCCACAGTTGAGCGGATTCTGCGTCGCCGCGGTATTTCGGTGGCCGATTTCGATGCGGCGGTTACTGAAGCGCTTCGCCTGCTCGGCGACCAGCAGGCAATCAGCGCGCGCATGCAGATCGCGGCCGCTCTGGCTTCCCATCCCGGAGGGCGGCTCTGCGATGTCGGCGGGAGCACCTCGGCCTATCTCGTCGTGGCGCATGTTCTGGGCACGGCGGTGACCATCGTCGATACCCTGCCTTACCTCGATGACGATACCCAGGGCTTCCCGGAGGAGGTCAGGCGCCGGCTGAAGCTGTTCGACAAGCTCGGCATCGCGATCCAGCGCTCGGACGTGTTCCAGACGCCCCTGCCGCCCGCCAGCTTCGACGTCGCCGTCGCCTTCGAGACGATCGAGCATTTCGACCATTCGCCGAAGCCGGTCCTGACCGCAATGGTGGAGGCACTCGTGCCTGGTGGCCGCCTTTGTCTGTCGACGCCCAACATCGCCCGCATCGACATGCGGATGCGCCTGCTGCGCGGAAAGACCGTCCACGAATCCTTCCCGTCCTTCTTCCATGACGGCAATCCGTTCATCGGCCACCATCGCGAGTACACGCTCTCGGAGTTCCAGGCACTGCCGGGCATGCTTGGGCTGGAGCCTCTCGACGTCTTCGCGGTGAACGCCGCCTATGAGAGCCGCAAGCCCAAGAACGCCGCGCAGCAGTTCCTGATCGGGCTGGAGGAGCGGCATGGTCTCGGCGACCGCCTGCTTCCGCCGACCTGGCGCAAGCATGTCTGGCTCGACGCGCACAAGCGGGCCTGATGTCTGCGCGGCGGGGGGCTTTGCCTCCCGGCCTGCGTCCCAGGCACTCCGCGCTTCAAGGCCGCGATGCGAGGTCCGCGGCCACGGCCGGTGGTCAGGCGAACATCATGACGCCGACCATGGCGATGACGACCAGGACGAGCCCGCTGACCAGCATCGGCACCAGCGTGCTGTCGCCTTCGGCGGGCAGCTGATTGGTCACCTTGATGGCCGTTGCGGGTGCATGCGGCGCGGCGGCGCTTGGCGCGGCGAGAACTTCCTGTCGTGCTCGGTCGATCATCGCTCTGGCAGTCCTGAAAGTGCATTCGGACTGTCGATTTTTATGCCATAAAAGATGCATTGTAAATGATGCTTTTAGTGGGAGGGCCGAAGCGCGCGGCGGCGACCGCCACGGCACGATCCCTTGCCGGTGCGATCAGCCTGGCTCGCCGGCGATCACGCCCTTGCGAAAGAGGAAGCAGCCATAGGGCCGGGGATCGCCGACCTGGACCACCGCGAAGCTCTTCTTTGCCGCCTCGTAGAAGGCGAAGCGCTCGATCCCGGCGAGCGGCTCCGGGCGGTCGAGCGCCCTAGAGAGTTCGTGCTCGACCTGGCGCTGGACCTCCGGCATGGCGGCGGCATCGTCGACGACCAGCATGCGCCTCGCCGGCTCCGGCTCGAAATCGTCGACCGGCAGCACGGAGAGGATGGCGCGGGCGGCGCGAGCCATGGTCAGACCGGGCAGGCGGACCAGCCGCGCGCTCGTGGTCGCGCGCGCAATCGTTTCGGCCGGGTGATTGGCGTCGACGAGAGCGAGATCGTCGCCATGGCCCATTGCCGCGAGGACCCAGAGCAGGTCGGCGGAAAGGACCGGGTCGAGGTTTCTGAGCATCTCAGTTGCGTCCGCGCTGGGAGAGATAGAGCCGGCGGGCGTTGCCGCCGAGAATGGCTTCGCGCTGCGCGTCCGGCAGGGCGGCGAGCAGGGCGTCCGCGGCGCCGAACCACTGCGCATAGCTCGCCCGCAGCGTCACCACCGGCCAGTCGCTGCCCCAGATCAGGCGCTCGGGGCCGAAGGCGGCAAGCAGATGCGCGACGACCGGCTTCAGCGTTGCCAGCGTCCAGTCGGCGCGGGCCTCGGTCACCAGCCCCGAGAGCTTGCAGAAGACCTGCGGGTGTGCGGCGAGCGCCGTCATGCCCTCGCGCCAGGCGGTGAGGTCGCCGGTGACAAGGTTCGGCTTGGCGCCATGGTCGATCACGACGGAAAGCTCGGGATGGCGCTCGAGCACCGCGAGCATCGGCGCGATATGGCGCGGCTTGAGCAGGGCGTCGAAGACGAGGCCCTGTTCCGCCATGGCTCGGAAGGCGGGCGCCAGGCCGGGGCGTGCCAGCCAGCGATCATCGGCGATGTCGTGCACCATGGGTCGCAGCCCGACGAGCAGGCGATTGCCGGCGAGCTCTGCGATGCGTTCCGCAGCATTGTCCGCGTCGAAATCGGCCCAGCCGACGACGCCGGCGACAAAGGGGGTATTTGCGGCAAGATCGAGCAGGAAGGCCGTCTCCGCCTCGGTCGGTGCGGCCTGGACCAGGATGGTGCGGCAGATGCCGTGGCGCGCCAGCAGCGGTTCGAGGTCGTCCGGGCCGAAATCGCGATGGATGACGCCAAGTGCCGGCGTCAGCCAGCCATAATCGCCGCGGGCGAGGCTCCAGAAGTGCTGATGGGCATCGATCCGCATGGCGTCACCCCGGAACCGGCACATCGGCGCCGAGCAGCCCTTCGGCCTTCAGCTCGCTCCAGAGTGCAGCTGGGATTGGAGCCGAAAGCGCGGCGATCTGGTCGGCGACCTCGGCCGGCGTGACCGCGCCCATCACCAGGCTTGAAACCGCGGGATGGCTGAGCGGAAATTGAAGGGCGGCGCGGCGCAAGGGCACGCCGTGGCGGGCGCAAATGGCCTCGATCGCGGCGACACGGGCGAGGATCTCGGGCGGGGCCGGGCGATAATTATAGCGCGCGCCCGGCACCGGGCCGGTCGCCAGGATGCCGGAGTTGAAAACGCCGCCTAGCATCAGGCCGATGCCCTTCTCCAAGGCGAGCGGCATGAAGGAGGCGAGCGCCGGCTGTTCCAAGAGGGAATAGCGCCCGGCGAGCAGCATGGCGTCGAAATCGCCGGCGCGGGCGAAGCGCTCGCACATCTCGGCCTCGTTGACGCCGACGCCGATCGCCTTCACAGCCCCCGCCGAGCGCACCCTTTCGAGAGCGCGGTAGGCGCCGTCCATCGCTTCGGCGAAACGCGCCTCGATCCGATCGGCGCCATGGGTCCAGACATCGACGTCGTGGATCAAGACGATGTCGAGACGATCGACGCCGAGGCGCAAGGCCGACTGCTCGAGCGAGCGCATCGCGCCATCATAGGAGTAGTCGAAGCGCAGGCCGTGCGGCAGGCCGCCGAGATAGCCCGAGCCGTCGCCGCGCCCAGCGAAGGGCTCCGCGACGCGGCCGACCTTGGTCGAGATGACGACGTCCTTGCGGCCGGAGCGGCGCAGGGCCGCGCCGATGCGATGCTCGGAGAGGCCGTGCCCATAGAGCGGCGAAGTGTCGATCAGGCTGACGCCGGCTGCGAGTGCCGCCTCGACGGTCGCGGTGGCGGTCGCCTCGTCGAGACGGGCATAGAGATCGCCGAGCGGGGCCCCGCCGAAACCGAGCGCGCTCGGCATCAGTCCGGAGCGGCCGAGCGGCCGTGAGGGGAGCGTCGAAACAGTCATGGGCGTGAGGCCGCCTGCTGGAGGTTCAACACTATGTGCACGCCAACATGTCAGCTTGCAACCGGCTTTGAACCGGATTAGCGTCGCCGCCTCGGCACGGGCCGGCCCTCTGCGGGCGCGGCCTGCCGGCATTGGATCAAAGGGCCCGGAGCGGCCTTCTCAAGTCCACAGGGAGGACGACCATGACCGACAGCATTCTGAAGCCGACGCGGCGTGGCCTGCTGCGCGGCGC
>JAEXUU010000735.1 GCA_023452965.1 Pseudomonadota bacterium
CAGCAGACCAGCGACCAGCCGAATGCGGCCTACGCTACGCTCGGCGTCCACTGGAAGCGCTGAAGCGCCCGTCTTCCTGCTCGAACGGAGAGCTTCCGCACTGTCGCGCCAGGCTCAGCCGGGCAGCGCCGCGACAACATCCGTGCGCGCGAAATCATCGCCGACGAACAGCAAGGAACAGCCGTGCTGCATAGCGACCGCATAGGCGAAGCAATCGCCGAAATTCAGCTTGGCAGGATGCGAGCCCCTGCCCCAGCGGGCATGGGCTTCGGAGACGCGGCCGGCTTCGGCTGCCGTGACCGGGATCACCGTCGGGTCGATCCCGTCGAGTAGCAGTTTCATCGCCTCTTCCAGACCGCGGCTGCGCGCAACGATCAAGGCCTCCGCCAGCGTGCCGGCAGAGATCACCACATCGGCTTCTTCTTCCAGGACGGCCTTGCACGGTTCCGCCGTGGCCTCGTCCAGCAGGATCGCCATCAGCGCGGAGGTATCGAGCGCGATCACTCAGGCAAGCCGTCTTCGCCGTAGAGGAAATCCTGGCTACGGGCGGCGCCCGGGCCGGGCAAGGCCTTGCCCCGGGCCACAGCCTGCGCTGCCGCGATGCCGGCGCGGCGGGCAGCCCGGTCGAAAGCCGGTTTCACCGGCACCAGCCGAGCCACCGCCTGTCCATGCCGTGTCAGCACGATGTCCTCGCCCGCCTCGGCACGCCGTACGAGTTCGGTCAGTTGGGCCTTGGCTTCGCTTACCGAGATGGTCATTGCACCCTCTCAAGATCGCCCGAAATCTAGTCCAACAAATAGTCCAATTCAAGCGCGCGACGAGGTCAGTGCCTTCAGCGCCTCGGGCGTGTCGACATCGATCGCGATCGCGGGATCATCGAGCGGGACCTCCTCGACGGCATCGCCCGCCGCCTCCAGCAGGCGCCGCGCACCCTCGTCACCCCAGAGCCCGGCCACCCTGGAAAAGAGCGCCCGCGACAGCAGCACCGGATTGCCGCGATGCCCGAGCAGCGTCGGCACCACCGCGACCGCGTCCGGCCGGTCGGCAAAGGCCTGGGCCAGCCGGTCGATCACGCCGGGCGTGACGTTCGGCATGTCACCGAGCGAGACGACGACACCTTCTACCTCCGCCGGCAGGGCCGCAATGCCGGCCTTCAGCGAGCTCGCGAGACCGTCGGCGAAATCGGGATTGCGGACGAACCGGACGTCGAGTCCCTCCAGCGCCGCCCGGATCTCGGCTTCCTGATGGCCGACCACGACGAGGACCGGCGCGGCCCGCGAGGCGATCTGCGCCTTGACGGCGTGGCGCACCAGTGGCTCGCCGCGGACAGGCTGGAGCAGCTTGTTATCGGCGCCCATGCGGGTCGAGCGGCCGGCGGCGAGCACCAGCCCGGCGACCGGCGCGACCGCGGCATGACCGGGTGCGCGCGGCTGCGGCCGCGAGATGATCTCCATCAGGAGTCCGCCGACCCCCATGCCCTGGATATCGGCGCGCCGTACCGGCATGCCGGCGAGGCAGCGCTGCAGCACCCAGTCGAAGCCGTTCTCCTTGGGCGAGCGGGCGCAGCCGGGCGCACCGATCACCGGCTTGCCCTCGAGTTCGCCGATCAGCATGAGGTTGCCGGGATCGACCGGCATGCCGAGATGCTCGATGCGCCCGCCGGCCTCGACCAGCGCCTGCGGCACCACATCGCGCCGGTCGGTGATCGCCGACGCCCCGAAGACCACGACGAGATCGGCCGGCCCGGCAGCGGCCTCGCGGATTGCCTTGGCGAGCGGCGGGCTCTCATGCGGCACGCGCTGTTCCAGCACGATCTCGCCGCCGGCCGGCTCGAGCCGCTCGGCCATCACCCGCAAGGTCTTGTCGACCACCGAGGGCTTGAGGCCGGGCAGCAGGGTCGAGACCACGGCGACGGATTTCAGCTTGTACTCGGTGACCGCGATCGGCTTGCCCGTTCCCAGCCGCTCCAGCGCCTCGGCGATCTGCCGTTCCTGCACGGCATAGGGAATGATCTTCACCGTGCCGACCATCTCGCCCGCGACGACCGCCTTCAGCGCCGGCAGCGTCGCCACCGTGATAGCCTCGTCGATGCCGTTCAGCATGTCGATCAGCGCGGTGTCGATGGTCAGCACGCCGGCGGCGGCCGCGAACAGGTTGACGCGCCCGGTGAACGGCGCCTCGGTCACCACCGCCCGTCCGGCGATCGCCCGCGCCAAGTGCTCGGCGGCGGTGTTCTCGTCGATATCGCCGGGCTCGAGCTGGACGGCGACGATCTCGGTCAGCCCGCCCGCCGCCAGCTTTTCCGCGTCCTGCACGCTGATCGTCGCGCCCTTGCGGACGATGGCGTCGCCGGCGCGTACCGTATGGGCCGCGACGCTGCCCGCCGCTTCGGCGATCGGGATGGAACCGAACTTCATGGGCAGGCACTCATAGGGGCAATCATGCAGGCTTGCGGCGCGGGCCGCGCAGGGTAGCGACGATCTCGCCGAGGATCGCGAGCGCGATTTCGGCTGGCGAGACGGCGCCGATGTCGAGCCCGATCGGGGCGTGGATACGCGCGGTCTGCGCCTCGCCGAAGCCAGCCGCGGCCAGACGCTCCAGGCGCCGGCCATGCGTCTTCCGGCTGCCGAGCGCACCGATGTAGAAGCAGTCGGACTTCAGCGCCGCGACGAGCCCGGGATCGTCGATCTTCGGATCGTGCGTCAGCGCGACGAACGCCGTGTAGGCGTCGAGCGGCTGGCGCTTCAGCACCTCGTCCGGCCATTCCGCCAGCAGCGTCACCTCGGGAAAGCGCTCCTGCGTCGCGAAGGCGGTTCGCGGGTCGATGACGGTGACGTCGAGATCGAGCAGCTTCGCCATCGGCGCCATCGCCTGCGAGATATGCACCGCGCCGGTGACGATCAGGCGCGGCGGCGGCGCCTGCACGGTCAGGAAATAGGCGGCGCCGTCGACCTCGACCGAACCGCTTTTGCCGGTGCGCAACTGCCTGTCGATCGGCTCGGCCAGCGGGTCCTGCTGCAGCTCGGCTGCCTTGACCAGTCTTTGCGCGCCCGAGCCGGTCTCGGTGACCAGCACCGCGGCACGCCGCGCCGCGCGCTCCGCATTGAGCGCCGAAAGCAGCGACAGCTCCATGGCTCAGCCCTTGTCCACGGCGAGCTTGACCCCGAGCCCGATCATCATGCCGCCGCCGAGCCAGCGCCCGATGCCGAAGCCGGCGCGGCTCGCCTTCATCGTCTTCATCACCAGCGAGGCGCCGAACACGGTGACGAGATCGGCCGAGGAGAAGGCGAAATTGACGATCGTGCCGAGGATCAGGAACTGCGCCCAGACCGGCAGCGAAGCCGTGGGATCGACGAACTGCGGCAGCAGCGCGATGAAGAACAGCGCGACCTTGGGGTTCAGGATCTCGACGATGAAGGAATCGACCAGCGCCCGCTTCACCGTCTTCGGCGGCGCCACCGGCTGGTCCGCGGCCGAGCCGAGCCTGGAACGGATCATGCCGATGCCGAGCCAGACCAGATAGAGCGCGCCGGCGATCTTCACCGCGAGATAGAGCTCGGGCACATGCTTGAACACCGCCGACAGGCCGAAGGCCGCGGCGAAGACGTGGACATAGCAGCCGAGATGGATGCCGAGCATCGCCATCAGCCCGGCCTTGCGGCCATGGGCGATGGTCTGTGCCGCCGTGTAGAGCAACGCCGGCCCCGGAAAATAGGCGACCAGCAAGGTCAGCGTCGCGAAGGCGGCGAGGGTTTCCCAGGAGGCCATCAGTTCGTTTCCTTGGCGCGGACGGGCTCGACGAAAACCTTGATACGCCCGCCGCAGGAGAGGCCGACCTTCCAGGCGGCCTCGTCGGCGACACCGAATTCGAGCGTGCGCGGTGTGCCCTGAGCGATCACTTCGCCGGCTTCCTCGACGACCGCGCCCTCGACGCAGCCGCCGGAGACCGAGCCGAGGAAATTGCCTTCACCGTCGATGACGAGATGCGAGCCGACCGGACGTGGGGGCGCGCCCCAGGTGTCGCGCACGGTGGCGAGCGCGACGCCGCGCCCGGCCTTGGCCCAGGCCTCGGCGGTGGCCAGGATGTCCGTGTCGGTGCTGATCATGCTGTCGACCCCTCCCCGGCGCGGTTATACGCAGCTTGAAACATTGCCCGTATCATACGCGCCGGCGCGCAACGAGACTCAGCTACTTAAGCATACCCGCCGCGGCTTTCGAGCATGCGATGGGCGAAATCCCCTCCGCATCCCGGGCCCCGGCTCGCACCTGGCCTTCCCTGCACCGAAGATGGCGAATTCCATGGACGGCATCGTTCTTCTGCACGGCATTGCGCGGCGCTCGGGCTCGCTCGCCAGCCTCGAACGCCATCTCCATTCGGCGGGCTATGCGACCCTCAATCTCGACTACCCGGCCCGCCAGACCGGCCTGCGGCAGATCGCAGAAGAACTGCAGCAGCCCATCGCAGCGTTCGCGGACGGAATGGACGGCCGGCTGCATTTCGTCACGCATTCCATGGGCGGACTGGTCGCACGCGCCCTTATCGCGCAGCACCGTCCGGAACGTCTCGGCCGTGTCGTGATGCTGGCGCCCCCGAATGAAGGCAGCGAGATCGCCGACCTGCTGCGTGGCAACCCGCTCTACCGCGCCTTCTTCGGCCCGGCCGGCGCCGCGCTGGTCACGGCGCGGCCGGACGAACTGCAAGGCTTGCTGGGCGCAATCGACTATCCGCTCGGTGTGATCGCCGGCGACCGCTCGCTCTATCCATTGTCGTCGCTGCTCCTGCCGGGTCCCAACGATGGCCGGGTCTCGGTGGAACGCACGCAGGTCGCCGGCATGAGCGATCACATCACCGTGCACGCCACCCATCCGCTGATCATGCGCAACCGTGAAGCCGTCAGGCAGGTCCTGCATTTCCTGGCGCATGGACGGTTCGAAAGAGCGAACGCCGCCACCGAGCCAACCGAAGCGACCGCTCCTTAACCCGCCTTCTTCAGCCATTGGCGCGGATCGCCGGCCTGCCGCGCATCGGGCGAAAGCGCGGCGCAGAGATCGGCCATCGCCGCGAGATTATGGATCGGCCGGAACGAGTC
>JAEXUU010000007.1 GCA_023452965.1 Pseudomonadota bacterium
CTCCTTCGTCGTGCCCTGCCATCGCGTGATCGGCAAGTCCGGCGCGCTCACCGGCTACCATTGGGGGCTGACGCGCAAGCGCGCCATCCTCGGCTGGGAAGCGGGGCAGCTCTCGGGCGGCCAAGCCGCCTGAGGGCGGAGGCGCTACTGCGAGACCGGGGCGGGCGGCGTGGCGGCCGGTGCGCGCCTCGCCGTCGCCGGGCGTGCCGGCTTGGCCGCTTCCGGCTTCGGCTCTGGCAGGCCGAGCCGCGCGCGGATCGAGGCGGCACGAGCCTCGGTGATGCGGGCGCCACAGAAGCTGTGGCTGCCCTCGCTCTGGAAGTCGCGGCAGATCTGGGCGCGCTCGGAGGAGAAGGCGGCCTGCTCCCGGGCGATGCTCCGCTGCTCAGGCAGTTCGGCCTTGGCCGACAGCGCCCGATAGCCTTCGCGCACGGCGTTCTCGGCCTTGCC
This sequence comes from Pseudomonadota bacterium, assembly GCA_023452965.1. The sequence goes on from JAEXUU010000007.1 coordinate 451, forward strand.
ACGCTCGGCCTCGATCTCCTTGGCCCGCGCCACGAGCGTGCGCGCATCGGGACCCCAGACGCCGCGCGGGTCGATCCGGCACTGAGCCGCCTCGATCACGCAGGGCTCGGCCGGCTCGACCACGAGGAAGCCGCCCTCCAGCACATCGAACACGATCGGGCAGGCCGAGGCCTCGAGCTTGTAGCGCGGCAGGCCGGCGGGCTTGCCGAGCGACGTCAGCGGCACCGGGGTCTCGCCGAAGGAGATGGCGCAGGGCTCGACCAGGTTCTGGGCCTGGAAGCCTTCCGCACGCGGTTTCAGCCCGAAGCCGGTCGCGGTCTTCTCCAGCGTCGCCTCGCCGGCACCGCCATTGCGCCGCACCGTCTTGCCGAGCAGCGAATCCTCGCCGGGAATCCTGATCGCCGGCATGGTGCGCGGCCGGGGCGCTGAAGGAGCGGCCGAGGCCGGCGCCGATTGTTGCGTGCCGGGCGCATTGAAGGGTTGCGCGCCGGGCAGTTGCAGCGGCTGTGCCATTGCCGTGCAGCCGAGCCAGGCCAGCGCGGCGCCGGTGGCGACGAGGCGGCTTGCAGCGGGGCGGCAGGTCGGCGTCACGGCTGTTCCTTCTCCGGCGAAAGGTGGCCTTTCTGCATGGAATGGTGAGGCTCTGCGCGCAAGGGCGCGAGAGCAACACCATGCGTTAATCATGCGGAGCCCCGAATACTGTGCGGGCTACGCTGGGACTTGCTTCTTAATCCGGCTTCGCGCCTTGCAAGGGGGGCGGCACCCTCCCTATATACGCCGCGAAGCGGTGGTTTTCGCCACTGCCGGAACCGGAATGCCATGGCTCCCAAGCTCTTGGCGGATTCCCGGTTCGCTTTGTTGAACCGGCGGACGGTGGCCGGGCCGGGGCATCAGCCCTCGGATCCGGAAACGCCTGCCAGACGTGGATATCCCGCATTCGTTCGCCGCAGAAGGGGGGGACGGGGCGGGACCATGGGCCGGAGGGCTGCGTCACGGCGCGGCGTTCCGGCGATCTGCTAAATCGAAAGGGATCCCTTCCATGGGTAAAGTTATCGGTATCGACCTCGGCACGACCAATTCCTGCGTTGCAGTGATGGAAGGCTCGACGCCCAAGGTCATCGAGAATTCGGAGGGCGCGCGCACCACGCCTTCCATCGTCGCCATCACGGATGACGGCGAGCGTCTTGTCGGCCAGCCGGCCAAGCGCCAGGCCGTCACCAATCCGGAGCGCACCTTCTTCGCCATCAAGCGCCTGATCGGGCGCACCTTCGACGATCCGATGACCAAGAAGGACATCGATCTCGTCCCCTACAAGATCAAGAAGGCCCCCTCGGGCGACGCCTGGGTCGAGGCTGACGGCAAGGACTACTCGCCCTCGCAGATCTCCGCCTTCACGCTGACGAAGATGAAGGAGACCGCGGAGGCCTATCTCGGCCAGCCGGTCACGCAGGCGGTCATCACCGTTCCCGCCTACTTCAACGACGCCCAGCGTCAGGCCACCAAGGATGCCGGCCGCATCGCCGGCCTCGAGGTGCTGCGCATCATCAACGAGCCGACCGCGGCCGCGCTCGCCTACGGTCTCGACAAGAAGTCCTCGGGCACCATCGCGGTCTATGACCTCGGCGGTGGCACCTTCGACGTCTCGGTCCTCGAGATCGGCGACGGCGTCTTCGAGGTGAAGTCGACCAATGGCGACACCTTCCTCGGCGGCGAGGACTTCGACATGCGCCTGGTCGAGTACCTGGCGGACGAGTTCAAGCGCGAGCAGGGCATCGACCTGAAGAAGGACAAGCTCGCTCTGCAGCGCCTGAAGGAGGCTGCGGAGAAGGCCAAGATCGAGCTCTCGACCACGGCCCAGACCGAGATCAACCTGCCCTACATCACGGCCGATGCCTCGGGTCCGAAGCACCTCGCCATCAAGCTCTCGCGCGCCAAGTTCGAGAGCCTGGTCGACGATCTCGTGCAGCGCACCATCGAGCCCTGCCGCAAGGCCCTCAAGGATGCCGGCCTCACCGCCGGTGACATCGACGAGGTCGTTCTGGTCGGCGGCATGACCCGCATGCCGAAGGTCCAGGAAGTCGTGAAGCAGTTCTTCGGCAAGGAGCCCCACAAGGGCGTCAACCCGGACGAGGTCGTCGCTATCGGCGCCGCGGTCCAGGCCGGCGTGCTGCAGGGCGACGTCAAGGACGTGCTGCTGCTCGACGTGACCCCGCTTTCGCTCGGCATCGAGACGCTGGGCGGCGTGTTCACGCGACTGATCGACCGCAACACCACGATCCCGACCAAGAAGAGCCAGGTCTTCTCCACTGCCGAGGACAATCAGCAGGCGGTGACGATCCGGGTCTTCCAGGGCGAGCGCGAAATGGCGGCCGACAACAAGATGCTCGGCCAGTTCGACCTGATGGGCATTCCGCCGTCCCCGCGCGGCATGCCGCAGATCGAGGTGACCTTCGACATCGACGCCAACGGCATCGTCTCGGTCACCGCCAAGGACAAGGCGACGAGCAAGGAGCAGCAGATCCGCATCCAGGCTTCCGGCGGTCTGTCCGAGGCCGAGATCCAGAAGATGGTGAAGGATGCCGAGTCCAACGCCGCCGAGGACAAGAAGCGCCGCGAGCTGGTCGAGGCCAAGAACCAGGCCGAGAGCCTCGTGCACTCGACCGAGAAGTCGCTGAAGGATTATGGCGACAAGGTTTCGGCGGCCGACAAGACCGCGATCGAGACTGCGCTCGACGCGCTGAAGTCCACCCTCGAGAAGGAGGACGCCTCGGCCGAGGAGCTCAACGCCGGCATCGCCAAGCTGGGTGAGTCCAGCCAGAAGATGGGTGCCGCGATGTACGCCGCCGCCGAGGCCGAGAAC
>JAEXUU010000048.1 GCA_023452965.1 Pseudomonadota bacterium
GGTGACTCCATCACCGTGGCTCCGGCCCAAACGCTGACCGACAAGGAATACCAGATCATGCGCAACGCCTCCCTGGCGGTGCTGCGCGAGATCGGGGTCGAGACCGGCGGCTCCAACGTCCAGTTCGCCGTCAACCCGGCCGATGGCCGCCTCGTCGTCATCGAGATGAACCCGCGCGTGTCGCGCTCCTCAGCGCTCGCCTCCAAGGCCACCGGCTTCCCCATCGCCAAGGTCGCGGCGAAGCTCGCCGTGGGCTACACGCTCGACGAGATCGCCAACGACATCACCGGCGGCGCGACGCCCGCCTCCTTCGAGCCGACCATCGACTACGTGGTCACCAAGATCCCGCGCTTCGCCTTCGAGAAGTTCCCGGGCGCCGAGCCGACCCTGACGACCGCAATGAAGTCGGTCGGCGAGGCCATGGCCATCGGCCGCACCTTCCAGGAATCGCTGCAGAAGGCGCTGCGCTCGCTGGAGACCGGCCTCGACGGGCTCGACGAGATCGAGGTCGAGGGCCTCGGCCAGGGCGACGACCGCAACGCCGTCAAGGCGGCGCTCTCGACCCCGACGCCGGACCGCATCCTCCATGTCGCCCAGGCCATGCGCCTCGGCTTCACCGACGAGCAGATCCACGAGAGCTGCAAGATCGACCCCTGGTTCCTCGCCCAGATGCGCGGCATCGTCGACACCGAGGAGAAGATCCGCGTCCACGGACTGCCGCAGACGCCGATCGCGCTGCGCCAGGTCAAGGCGATGGGCTTCTCCGACAAGCGCCTCGCCGCCGTCTCCGGCAAGACCGAGGCCGAGGTCAAGGCGTTGCGCCGTTCGCTGGACGTCCGGCCGGTGTTCAAGCGCATCGACACGTGCGCCGCAGAGTTCGCCTCGCCGACCGCCTATATGTACTCGACTTATGCCATGCCTTTCGCCGGCGCCCCGGCCGACGAGGCCATGCCGTCCTCCGCCAAGAAGGTCGTCATCCTCGGCGGCGGGCCGAACCGCATCGGCCAGGGCATCGAGTTCGACTATTGCTGCTGCCATGCCTGCTACGCCCTGCGCGACGCCGGCTATGAGACCATCATGGTCAACTGCAACCCCGAGACGGTCTCGACCGACTACGACACCTCGGACCGGCTCTATTTCGAGCCGCTGACCGCCGAGGACGTGCTCGAGATCCTCGAGACCGAGAAGCAGAGGGGCACGCTCCACGGCGTCATCGTGCAGTTCGGCGGCCAGACCCCGCTGAAGCTCGCCCATGCACTCGAACAAGCCGGCATCCCGATCCTCGGCACGACGCCGGACGCGATCGACCTCGCCGAGGATCGCGACCGCTTCAAGCGCCTGCTGGACAAGCTCCAGCTCAAGCAGCCGAAGAACGGCATCGCCTATTCGGTCGAACAGGCCCGCCTGATCGCCGCCGAGCTCGGCCTGCCCTTCGTGGTCCGCCCCTCCTATGTGCTCGGCGGGCGCGCCATGGAGATCATCCGCGACGAGACCCAGTTCGAGAACTACCTGCTCGGCACCCTGCCCTCGCTGATCCCCTCCGAGGTCAAGGCCAAGTACCCGAACGACAAGACCGGCCAGATCAACACGGTGCTTGGCAAGAACCCGCTGCTGTTCGACCGCTATCTCTCCGATGCGATCGAGGTCGATGTCGACTGCCTCTCGGACGGCAAGGAAGCCTTCATCGCCGGCATCATGGAGCATATCGAGGAGGCCGGCATCCATTCCGGCGACTCCGCCTGCTCGCTGCCGCCGCGCTCTCTCAGCCCCGAAATGATCGCCGAGCTGGAACGCCAGACCCGCGCCATGGCGCTCGCCCTCGATGTCGGCGGCCTGATGAACGTCCAGTACGCCATCCAGAACGACGTCATCTACGTGCTCGAGGTCAACCCGCGGGCCTCGCGCACCGTGCCCTTCGTCGCCAAGGTCATCGGCAAGCCGATTGCCAAGATCGCGGCGCGGCTGATGGCGGGCGAGAGCCTCGCCAGCTTCGGCCTGAAGCAGGAGAAGCTCGGCCATGTCGGCGTGAAGGAAGCGGTCTTCCCCTTCGCCCGCTTCCCCGGCGTCGACGTGCTGCTCGGGCCGGAGATGCGCTCGACCGGCGAGGTCATCGGCCTCGACCGCTCCTTCGACGTCGCCTTCGCCAAGAGCCAGCTCGGCGCCGGTTCGAAGGTCCCGGTCAAGGGCACCGTCTTCGTCTCGCTCCGCGACCAGGACAAGCTGCGGATCCTGCCCTCGATCCGGATGCTCGCCGAGCTCGGCTTCCAGATCGTCGCGACCGGCGGCACCCAGCGCCTGCTCCAGGACAACGGCATCCGCGCCACCAAGATCAACAAGGTCCTGGAAGGCCGCCCGCACATCGTGGACGCGATCAAGAACGGCGGAATCCAGCTGGTCTTCAACACGACCGAAGGGCCCCAGGCACTTGCGGATTCACGCCCGCTGCGCCGCGCCGCCCTCTTGCACAAGGTGCCCTATTATACCACCTTGGCCGGAGCGATCGCTGCGGCGGAGGGCATCAAGGCCTATTGCAGCGGCGATCTCGAAGTGAGGTCGCTACAATCCTACTTCGACAGCGCCGCCTGAGTCGGGCAGCGCGCCGGGGTAGTTTTTCTAACGATCGAAAGCGACGGCGCTGGTGTGGATCAATCCGACCGGCGCCGCATCGCGTTTCGGAACTGGGACGGGACGATGGACAAGGTTCCTATGACGGCCGGCGGTTTCGCCGCTCTCGAAGTCGAGCTGAAGCAGCGGCAGCAGGTCGAACGCCAACGCATCATTCAGGCGATCTCCGAGGCGCGCGCCCTCGGCGACCTCTCGGAGAACGCCGAGTATCACGCCGCCAAGGAAGCCCAGTCGCTGAACGAGGGCCGCATCATGGAGCTGGAATCGCTGATCGGCCGCGCCGATATCATCGATGTCAGCAAGCTGGGCGGCGACACCATCAAATTCGGCGCGACCGTCAAGCTGATCGACGACGACACCGAGGAAGAGAAGCTCTACCAGATCGTCGGCGAGCCGGAATCCGACGTGAAGTCAGGCAAGGTCTCGATCGGTTCGCCGATCGCGCGCGCCCTGATCGGCAAGAAGGTCGGCGATTCCGTGCAGGTCAACACGCCCGGCGGCGGCAAGTCCTATGAGGTGGTCGGCGTCGCCTTCCGCTGAGCGGCTTTTCAGCGTCGCTTCCTGGTCGTGGCTCCTTGGCCATCCCGGCATCAGCCCCTAGATTGAGGGTGGTGCCTGCCGCCGGAGATGCAGCCATGACCAGCCGTCGCGCTTTTCTCACCGGGTCCGCCGCGCTAGCCGCAGGCGGGCTCGTTTCGTTTGGGGCGGAGGCGCAGGGCGCACCGGTCGGCGCCATCCGCGTCGACGCCAGCCGTCTCGGCCCGCAAGGCTGGGGCGAAAGGTCCGCGAGCATCGCGCGTGCCCTCGAGCAGCAGCTCGCCTATCAGCTTGGCGGCCAGCGCCAGCGCGGCGGACCGACGCTTTATGTCACTGTCCAGGGCCTCTGGCTCGCCAGCTATGCGGGAGGCGGCAGCCCCGGCGATTCGGACAACACCGACAACATGGACAGCGTCGCCGAACTCGTCGACCGTGGTCGGGTGCTCGCCAGCTACCCGATCCGCACCGCCCTGCTCTCCAGTTTCGGCGGCGCCTGGTACCGGCCCGATGTCGACGAACGCCGCGTTGCGGCGCTGCTCGAGAACAACGCGCTCTGGATCAAGCGCTATCTCGGTGGCTGAGACCATGCTCGCGCGCCGCGCTTTCCTGATCGGCATTGCCGCCACAACGCTGGCCGGCTGCCAGACGACTGCGCAGACCGCTCCACCGGTCGCGATCGGCGCGATTCGCGTCGACACCGGCCCGCTGGCCGCCAAGGGCCAGAGCGCCACGGCCGCCATGATCAAGCCGATGCTGGAGCGCGAGCTCGCCAGCCTCCGAAGCGGGCATGGCGCAACGCTGCAGGTCACCGTCACCGGCCTTTACCTGACGAGCTATGCCGGCGGACAGGCGGTCACCATGGGCAATGACACCCTTGAAAGCGAAGCCCGGCTGATCGGCCCCGACGGACGCGAGATCGCCCGCTATCCGATCCTCGCCATCATGGCTCCGAGTTCCGGCGGCGCCTGGTATCGGCCCGACGTCAATCAGCGCCGGATCGAGGCCCTGGTCGCCAGCAACGCGCAATGGGTCAGGCGCTACCTAGGTGGTTGAGATGATGCTACCGACCCGCCGCCTTTTCGCCCTGGGCGTTGCCGCGGCCCTGCTGGCCGGCTGCCAGACCACGCCGCCGCTCGGCCCCGGCACCGCGATCGGCACCATTCGCGTCGATGTCTCGCGGCTGGTCCAGCTCGGCGTCGGCCCCCGCGCCGAGGTTGTCAGGACCCGGCTCGAGCAGGAGCTGGCACGCGATTTCGCCGGAGTGCGTCAGCCTGGCGGCGCGACGCTCACTGTCGCCGTGCGCGGGCTGACCCTGCCGACCTATGTCGGCGGCGATATCGATGACGGCGCGACCTCGGACTATCTCGAGAGCCTGGTCACCGTCACCGGCCGCAAGGGCGAGGTGCTGGCGACCTATCCGATCCTGTCGATGAACGGGGCCGGTGATTCCGGTTTCTGGTTCTCGCCCGGTATCGACGAGCGCCGCGTCGAGCGCCTCATCGTCAATCACGCCGCCTGGATCAGGAAGATGGTGCTCGGCTGAGACCTCAGCTGGCGACCGGTCGCCGGATTTCGAACGCGGTCTTGCCGCGCTTGAAGCCGCAGGCCTCGTAGAAGCCGAGCACGGCCTCGTCCTTGCGCCCGGTCAGCAGCATGACCTTGTAGCAGCCTTCGGCCCAGGCCTGCTCGATCGCCGCCTGGATCACGCGCTTGCCAACGCCGCTTCCACGCAGGCCTCGTTCGGTGACGACGTTCTCGATGAGTGCGAAGGGCCGCATGTTACGCGTCAGATTGGGCGCGACCACCAGCACGCAGGTCGCGACCACCCGGCCGTCGAGTTCCGCAACGAGCACGCTCATCATCTCGCTGGAGAGCATCCGGGCCCAGACGGCGGCGGCGGAACCCGTGTCGGGAAGCCGGTCCTCGGCGTTCAGCTGGGAATAGAGGTCCAGCATCGCGGGCAGATCGCCGGTCGCCGCCCTGCGGATGGTCGGTTGCATGCCGTGGCCGACGCTCAACCCAGCGGCGCGATCGGCTCGTCCTTGACCCGGTCGAGCGCCAGCGCGGTGCGGACATTGCGGACATTGGGCAGCGCCGTCAGGTCACCGACGAAATCCTGGAAGGCCTTCAGATCGGTCGCGACGCATTTCAGGATGAAATCGATGTCGCCGGAGAGCGTCCAGCATTCGCGCACCGCCGGCCAGTCGCGGATCCGGCTCTGGAAGGCGGCGAGGTCGGCCTCGGCCTGGCTGGCGAGATGGACGAAGGCGAAGCAGACCACCTCGATTCCGAGCTTACGCTCATCGAGCTGCGCCCGGTAGCCGGTGATCACCCCCGCCTCCTCCAGCGCCCTGACCCGCCGCAGGCAGGGCGGCGGCGAAATGCCGACGCGGCTGGCGAGCTCGACATTGGTCATCCGCCCGTCACGCTGCAATTCGGTCAGGATGCGGAGATCGATCTCGTCGAGCTTGGAACGCACAAATCCTCCCGGAAAAAGGTCGCGCTGGTGTAGACGCAGTGTCCACGCGATACAAGGCGCAGGCCAAGCCGAGTTCGGCGGGGCGACAATTGGAGCCTCTTCCCGCGGCGCAGCCTGAAAGCTGCCGGGAATGGGGCTGGCGTCGGGGGCATCATTCGTGGGCGAGCAACAGGCTTCAAAAGCCATTCCCACCCTCTGGGTGCTGACCGACGGCAAGGCCGGCGACGAGGTCCAGTGCATCGGCGTGGCCGAGCGCCTCGGCCTCGTCCCCGAGATCCGCCGGGTCGCCCCGGGGAAGCCCTGGTCCTGGCTGATGCCGCGCGGGCCGATCGACCCACGCGAGGCGCCGGACCGGCCGGACAGCCCGCTCCGTCCCCCCTTCCCGGACATCGCCATCGCCTCGGGCCGGCGTGCCGTCGCCTATCTGCGCGCACTGAAGAAGGCCTCGAACGGACGCAGCTTCACTGTCTTCCTCAAGGACCCGCGTACCGGCACCGGCGCCGCCGACCTGATCTGGGTGCCGCAGCACGACCGCCTGCGCGGCGACAACGTCCTGGTGACGATCACCTCGCCGCACCGCCTCGCCCCGACCGCGCTCGCCGCAGCACGCCAGGCACCGCCGCCGGAGCTCGCCGCCCTGCCCTCGCCGCGCGCCGCCGTGCTGGGCGGCGGCGACAGCCGCCATCACCGCTTCCGGCCGCAGGATATCGA
>JAEXUU010000105.1 GCA_023452965.1 Pseudomonadota bacterium
CGTGACGTTCACGCCGGCGGGAATGTAGTGCGCCACCAGCGTCGGGATACCGATGCCGAGATTGACGAAGAAACCGTCCTTGAGCTCGCGCGCGGCGCGCGCGGCCATCTCTTCGCGGGTCCAGGCCATCAGACCGTCTCCCTTTTGCGCTCGGTCAGCTTCTCGATGCGCTTCTCGTTGATCGTGCTCTTGACGATCCGGTCGACATAGATGCCGGGCGTGTGGATGGCTTCCGGATCGAGGCTGCCGGCTTCGACGATCTCCTCGACCTCGACCCCCGTCACCTTCGCGGCGGTCGCCATGTTCGGGTTGAAGTTGCGGGCGGTGCGCCGGTAGACGAGGTTGCCGGCCGGATCGGCCTTCCAGGCCTTGATGATGGCGAGATCGGCCCTGAGCCAGGTCTCGCGGACATAGAGCTGCCCCTCGAATGCCTCGACCGGCTTGCCCTCGGCGACGACGGTGCCGACCCCGGTCCTGGTGTAGAAGGCCGGGATGCCGGCCCCGCCGGCGCGGATGCGCTCGGCCAGCGTGCCCTGCGGGTTGAGCTCGAGCTCGAGCTCACCGGAAAGGTATTGCTGCTCGAACAGCTTGTTCTCCCCGACATAGGACGCGATCATCTTCTTCACCTGCCGCGTCTCGAGCAGCATCCACAGCCCGAAGCCGTCTGCCCCGGCATTGTTCGAGATCACGGTGAGGTTCTTCACACCGGAGCGGCGGACTTCCGGGATCAGGCTTTCGGGATTGCCGGACAGGCCGAAGCCGCCGGACATGATCGTCATCCCGTCGAACAGCAGCCCGTCCAGCGCGGCTCCCGGGCTGTCGTAGATCTTGCGCGTCATGGCTGTCCTCGAGGTGAGTTCTGCAAAGATCCGGCGTCGCCTGCGCCGGGCCGCGGAAGCAGGCGCCCAGCACCGGCCGCCTAGGCTGGCCGGCCAGTGTCAGGCTGGAGAAAGGTTGAGGATCGCCCGCGCCTCTGCCGGCGTCGCGGCGCGCGCGCCATGCCGGCCGATCGCCTCGACCGCCATCTCGACCAGCTCGGCATTGCCGGAGGCCAGCCGGTCCTTGGCGGCGCGGATATTGTCCTCCATCCCGGTCCGGACGGCACTTGCGCCGCGGGCCAGCGCCCACTCCATCACCCGCATCTGTTCGCGCCCGATGCCGGCGGCGGTCCAGCTCGCGCCGGGAATGACCCGCTTCGTCTCGGCGAGCAGGATGTCGAGCAGCACCTCGTCGGCCGGCATCGCATTCTTGACGCCCATCACGAACTGGATGTGCGGGCGCGGCCCGATCAGCCCCTCATCGATGAGGCGGCGCGCGGCGTGGATATGCGAGAGGTCGAAGATCTCGATCTCGGGGGCGATGCCATGCTCCTGCATTCGCGCCGCCAGATCGTTCACCAGGCTCGTCGGGTTCTCGTAGACGATGGTCGGGAAGTTCACCGAGCCGGTCGAGAGCGAGGCCATGTCGGGACGATGCACCAGGGAAAGGCCGCGTGCCGCCGGATCGCGCCCGCGGCCGCCGGTCGAGAACTGGATGATCATTCCGGGGCAGGCTTCGCGAATGCCGGCCTGGACTTCGGCGAAACGGTCCGGATCGGAGGAGGGCGTCTCGTCGTCATTGCGGACATGGATGTGGACGAGGCTGGCGCCTGCCTCGAAAGCCGCGCGGGTCGAGGCGATCTGCTCGGCGGGCAGCACGGGCAGGTTGGGATTGTCCTTCTTGCGCGGCACGGAGCCGGTGATCGCCACGGCCACGACGACGGGACGCTTGCTCATGATCTCGGTCACCCCTGGTCGCCGCCGCCGGCGGGCAGCACCGTTCCATTGATATAGGACGCATCGTCCGAAGCCAGGAACAGGATTGCCGCGGCGATCTCCTTCAGCTCGCCATAGCGACCGAGATGCGAGGCGCGCAGGGTCTGGTCGACGACCTCCTGCATCCACTGCTTGTCGGCCTCGGTCTGAGCGTCGGTCCCACGCGGGATCCGGCGCGGCGGCGCTGTCACGCCGCCCGGAGCGACGGCGTTGACGCGGATATTCGTGCCGGCGAGCTCGAAGGCGAGCGAGGCCGTCAGCGCGTTCACGCCGCCCTTGGCCGCCGAATAGGGGATGCGGTTGATCCCCTTGGTCGCGATCGAGGAGACGTTGACGATGGCGCCGCGGCCCTGAGCCTGCATATAGGGCAGCACCGCCCGGCAGCCCCACAGCGTCGGGAACAGCGAGCGGTTGATCTCTGCGACGATCTGGCCTTCGTCGAATTCCTGGAAAGGCCGCATCCAGATAGCGCCGCCGATATTCGTCACCAGCACGTCGATGGCGCCGAAACGCTCGTTGGCGCGTGCCATCACCCTTTCGTTCCCGGTGAAGGTCTCGAGATCCTCTTCGAGCGCGACGACGTGTTCGGCGCCGACGGCCGAGGCGATCTCCTGCGCGACTTCCTGGATGATGGCCGAGCGGTCGACGATCGTCAGATTGGCGCCCTCGGCCGCCGCGTCCAGCGCCACCTGCTTGCCGACGCCCTGCGCGGCGCCGGTGACGATGAAGCTGCGCCCTTCGAACCGGCCGGCGCGGGGGGATTGCAGAGCCATGGCGTGATCTCCGGGAAATGGCTGCCGTGAAGGCGAGTATCTGGGCTGCTCATGCGGCCGGCGGCGCAAAGGGGCTGGCCCCTCGCACCGCTGGCGGCTTCCGTCGCAGCCTCTGAGGGCGAAGGCGTCAGCCGGCCGTGACGTGGGCGCGACTGACCACGGTCTGCGGCACGTCCGCGCGCTCCTTCGTCAGCACGACATCGAAGGTCGTGCGGGCGAACGGGCGGTTGAGCCCGGCATTGCGGATGGCGTCGGCGTCGACCACACGGTCGAGCGTGACGACGAGTTCCTCGCGGGTGCCGAAGGCGAAGTCCGTGTACAGGTACTTGTCGCCGGTGAAGTTGAACTGCGTCGTCAGCTGGCGGTGACCCGGAGCCGAGATGAAGTAGTGGACATGGGCCGGGCGTTCCGCGTGCCGGCCGAGCGCGGTCATCAGCTGGCGCGTCGCGCTCTCGGGCGGGCAGCCATAGCCGTTCGGCACGATGGTCTGGGCGCGGTAGCGGCCCTGCTCGTCGGTCTCGATCCGGCGGCGCAGATTATAGGGCGCCTGCTCGCCGTCGATGAAGGAATAGCCGCCCTTGGAATTGGCGTGCCAGATGTCGACGATCGCGCCGGCGATCGGCTTGCCGTCCTCGTCCGAAACCTGGCCTTCGATGATGAAGACCTCGCCGGGGTCGGTGCCATCATCCATGCGGGCTTCACCCTTGGAGAGCGGTGCGTCCGGCACATAGAGCGGCCCCTCGATGGTCCGCATCGTGCCGCCATTGAGGCCGGCGAGCCGCTCGGCTTCGTCGAGCCGCAGATCGAGGAAATGCTCGAGCGCGGTGCCGGGCACCAGCAGGCCGAGTTCCTCGTTCTTCGCGGCCTTGCCGATGAAGGCGACCGCGGCCCAGAACTCGTCCATCGAGACGTCGCACTCGTCGATTACCTGCATGAGTCGGTAGAGCAGCTGGGCGGTGACGGCCTTGGTGCGCGCGTCGCCCTTGTCGCTGTCGATGCCGGCCGCACTGTTGGCGAGATTCTTCTTGTCCGCGTCGGAGATCAGATTGGTGGGCATGGCGTTTCCTCGTTCTTGGTGATTGGCGGGCATTCGCGAACGGGTCGCGGCGTTCCTAGCGGTCGTCGTCGTGGACGGATGAAGGGTGGCGGCAAAGCGCCGTGACCTTCACGTCCATGAAGGGGAAAAGGGGCAGGCCGGAGAGGATGTCGTGCAGGGCCTGCGGGCTCTCGACATCGAAGACGCTGGTGTTGGCATAGCGCCCGGCATGACGCCAGAGGTGACGCCAGATGCCGGCGCGCTGCAGTTCCTGGGCGCGCTCGCGCTCGGCCGCCTTCAGCGCATTCGCCGTCTCCGCCGGCAGGTCGTGCGGAATTCGGACATCCATTTCCACTTGAAAGATCATTGGTTCAGGATCCCGTCTTGGCGCGCGGCAGCACATGGAGCGAAGCTTCTGCGCGGTCGCGCCGGAAGCGGTTCAGCTGGGTCTCGGAGAGGGTGACGCCGAGGCCCGGCGCGGTCGGCACGGCGAGGCCGAAATCGGCGTAGTCGAGCGGCGTTTCGAGAATCTCCTCGGTGAGCAGCAAGGGGCCGAACAGCTCGGTGCCCCATTCCAGCTTGCCGATGGTCGAGAACAGGTGGGCCGAGGCAGCGGTGCCGATGCCGCCTTCGAGCATCGTCCCGCCATAGAGCCCTATACCGGCCGCCTCGGCGATCGCCGCCACCTTGGCCGCGGCGAAGAGGCCGCCGGACTGTTCGATCTTCAGCGCGAAGACATCGGCGCCGGCCTGGCTGGCGATGGCGAAGGCGGTTTCCGGGCCGTTCAGCGCCTCGTCCGCCATGATCGCGACCGGCGTCTCACGGGCCAGCCGGGCAAGGGCGCCGAGATTGCGCAACGCGACCGGCTGCTCGATCAGCTCGACGCCGGCTGCGGCCAGCGCCGGCAGCATGGCGGAGGCCGTCGCTTCCGACCAGGCCTGGTTGATGTCGACCCGCACCGAGGCGCGATGGCCGAGTGCCCGCTTGATCGCGGCGACATGGGCGACATTGGCGGCTGGGTCGCCCTTGCCGATCTTGAGCTTGAAGATGTTGTGGCGGCGGCGCGCCAGCATCTCCTCGGCCTCCTCGATATCGCGCCCGGTATCGCCGCTGGCGAGAGTCCAGGCCACCGGCAGGCGGTCGTGCTGGCGGCCGCCGAGCAGTTCGGAGATCGGCAGGCCGACGCGCTGGCCGAGCGCATCGAGCAGGGCTGTCTCGACGGCGCTTTTGGCGAAATGATTGCCTTGCACCGAGGTCGCGATGGTCGCCATAGTCCTGGCGACGCGATTGGGATCGCTGGCGAGCAGGATCGGCGCGAAATAGGTGTCGATCGCGAGCTTCATGCCTTCGGGACTCTCGGGCCCATAGGCGAGGCCGCCGATCGTGGTGCCTTCGCCGGTGCCGACGAGGCCGTCGGACATATGCAGCCGCACGATCATCAGTGTCTGGCGGTGCATGGTCGTCATCGCCAGCTGATGCGGGCGGATGGTCGGCAGATCGACCAGAATCGTCTCGACCTGTTGAATCCGCGGGCCTTCAGACACGTTTCGCTCCCATATTCATTGCCAAAAAGGCTAGGGCGCGCGGTTCGCGAAGGACAGGATCGATTGGGTGTACTTTTATACCCCGTGGGTATGGAGAGGGCTGACAGGTCAGCCGGCGGGAACAGTCGGACGAAGCCGGCAGGTAGCCGTCTGGCCAAAGAAAAAGGACGCGGCCGGCCTTTCGGGCGGTCGCGTCCGTGATCTTTGTCGCTGCGGCGTCTATGCCGCGCGCAGCGGTGCGGCGCTTATCGCGAGGCCGTGGCCGTGGCGGCCGGCGCGGAAGCTGTCGCGGTGGCGCCAGCGGTGCTGCGCACCGTGAGCGTCGCCAGCGCCGCGATCACCAGCGGAATCGCCAGGGTCATGAAGTAGCCCGACGGCCCGGCGGTCGAAAGCAGCGTCCCGCCGATCGCCGAGCCGACGATGGCACCCGAGCGACCGACGCCGATGCCCCAGCCGGTCGCCGTGGCGCGCAGCTGTGTCGGATAGGTGTTCGAGATCAGGTAGTTCAGCACGAGCTGCTGGCCGCCGATGCCGAAGCCGGCGAGCGCGATCAGGGCGAAGACCACCGGCCAGCGGTCGCCCGCGAAACCGAGCCCGAGCGCGACCGCGATTCCGACGGCGAACATGCCGATGAGGAGCTTGCGCGGGTCGACCTTCGGCAGGAAGGACGAAAGCGGCAGGGCCATGGTGATGAAGGCGGCGTTGACGACGACGGTGCCATAGGCGGCCTGGGCCTTTTCCAGGCCGAGGGTGGTCAGCGCGGTCGGCAGCCACTGCAGCAGCAGGAACCAGGCGATCCAGTTGAACAGATAGATCGCCGAGATCGCGATGGTGACATTGCGATAGCCGGATTCGAACAGGCCGGCGATCGACCCGCCATTCGACACCTTGCCGGCGCTGACGAGCCGCACATGGTCGGGGATCGCCTGGCCGGTCATCTGGCGGAGCAGGCGGCGGGCCTCGTCCTGGCCGTCATTCTGCATGCGCGAGACGAGATAGGCGGGGGATTCAGGCAGCAGGAAATAGGTCACGACCATCAGCGCGAGCGGCAGGATGCCGCCGATCAGGAAGATGCCGCGCCAGCCCATGACGGGCAGCCAGCTCGCCGCGATCAAACCGCCGAGCATGGCGCCGGCAGGCAGGCCGAGCAGCACGCCGGTGATCATCATGCCGCGCTTCGAGGCGGGGCTGTACTCGCCGGTCAGCGCCAGCAGCGAAGGCGTCGCTCCGCCCATTCCGAGGCCGATCAGGAAGCGCAGCACGATGATCTGCGTCGGCGAGGTGGCGTAGGCGCCCATCAGCGAGAACACGCCGAACAGGAAGATCGCGATCAGGATCGCCTTGCGACGGCCATAGCGGTCGCCGAAGCTGCCGAGGCCGATCGCGCCGAGCGTCATGCCGATGGTGCTGGCGGTGATGACCCAGGTCATGTCGGACGGCTTCATGCCGAAATCCTGCGCGATCGCAGGTCCGATGAAGGCGATCGACTGGGTATCGAAGCCGTCGAGCAGGGCGATGATGAAGCAGAGGCCGACGACCGCCCAGCGGCGGCCGGTCATCGTGCCTTCGTCGATGATGGTCTTGATATCTCGCGTGCTGGCGGGTGGGCTGGACATGGGCGCTCCTCAGGATTGTGGTTCTTGATGGAATGATGCGGTGAGATCGCGGCGCAGCTCGGCGACAACGCGCTCGGGCTGCTCGACGGCGAGCAGATGCGCGGCGGGCGAGAGCACGACGAGGCGGGAGCCGGCGATGCCGGTGCGCAGGGCCTGCGCCATCTCGACGGGCGTCGCCGGATCCTCGCGGCCGGCGATCACGGTCGTCGGAGTGTCGATCCGGTGCAGCAGCGGGCGCAGATCCATGCGGCCGATCGCCTCGCAGCAGGCCGCGTAGCCGTCACGGTCGATCGTCCGGAACTCTTCGGCCACCTTGCCGGCGAGCTCGGGATGGCTGTTCTGGAAACCTGTGGTGAACCAG
>JAEXUU010000128.1 GCA_023452965.1 Pseudomonadota bacterium
CGGCCGCGCAGTTCCGCGGACGGATTCTGCTTCAGCGCGTCGAGGAACTGCTGTTCCCGGACGGAATTGGCGGTCGGGTTGACCTGCTGGGCGCTGGCGGGAGCCGCGACGGCGAGCGCCAACGCGAGCAGAAGCCCGCTGAGCAGGAAGCGGAGATGAGCACCGAACGACATTGCGGCGTCCTTTCGCGAAGGCGGAGCAGAACTGAGGGGGAACGCACCCGACCTTTCCGGCCGTGGCACGCCCCTCCCCCCAGAAGTCAGATGGCGATGGTTTCCCGATAGGCGGTCTGCCATCCCCAGGCGCCGGAACCGTAGCCGCGCTTGACCACACGCTCCTTGTAGATCTGCGCGATGATCTCGCCGTCGCCGGCAAGAAGCGCCTTGGTCGAGCACATTTCGGCGCAGAGCGGCAGCTTGCCCTCGGCCAGACGGTTCGAGCCGTATTTCTGGAACTCGGCCGGCGAGAGATCGGCTTCCGGGCCGCCGGCGCAATAGGTGCACTTGTCCATCTTGCCGCGCGAACCGAAGTTGCTGAGCTTCGGATATTGCGGCGCGCCGAACGGGCAGGCGTAGAAGCAATAGCCGCAGCCGATGCAGAGGTCCTTGTTGTGCAGCACCACGGCATCCGCCGTGGTGTAGAAGCAGTCGACGGGGCAGACCGCGGCGCAAGGTGCGTCGGTGCAATGCATGCAGGCCATCGAGACCGATCGCTCGCCCGGCTTGCCGTCATTGATGGTGACGACGCGCCGGCGGTTGATGCCCCAGGGCACGTCGTTCTCGTTCTTGCAGGCGGTGACGCAAGCGTTGCACTCGATGCAGCGATCGGCGTCGCAGAGGAATTTCATCCGGGCCATGGTTCAGTGCCTCCTCACGCCGCCGCGATCTGGCAAAGCGTCACCTTGCCTTCGTGCATGCCCGTCACCGGGTCGTAGCCATAGGTGGTGACCGTGTTGACGGACTCGCCGAGCACGATCGGGTCCAGCCCCGGGGGGTAATTCCCGCGCTGGTCGACGCCCTGGAAGACGCCGCCGAAATGGAAGGGCATGAAGGCCGCACCCTTGCCGACACGGTCGGTCACCAGGGCCTTGACCCTGGCCTTCGAGCCATTCTCCGGACCGGAGACCCAGACGAAGGCGCCGTCGCGGATGCCGCGCTCGCTGGCATCGGCCGGATTGATCTCGACGAACATGTCCTGCTGCAATTCGGCCAGCCACTTGTTCGAGCGCGTCTCCTCGCCGCCGCCCTCGTATTCGACGAGGCGACCCGAGGTGAGGACGATCGGGAAGGATTTGGCGATGCCCTTCTCGACCGCCGCCTTCTGGATCGAGGTGTGCAGGTTGGGAATGCGCAAGGTGCGCTCGTCGGGCCGGGCCGGCCACTTCGCCACCAGATCGACGCGCGGCGAGTAGATCGGCTCGCGATGGGTCGGCACCGGGTCGGGCAGGTTCCAGGCATTGGCTCTCGCCTTGCCGTTGCCATAGGGCACGCAGCCATGCTCCATCGCGACGCGCTGGATGCCGCCGGACAGGTCGATCGACCAGGAGACCGCGTCGATGTTGTTGCCGCCGATGCCGGTGATGACTTCCATCTCGGCCGGCGTCAGATCCTTGTCCCAGCCGAGCTTCTTCAGCACGCCCATGGTGAACTCGGGATAGCCGTCCTTGATCTCCGAGTTGAGCGAGAACGAGCCGCCCTCGGCGAGCAGGGTGTCATTGACCTTGCTGCCATCGGGCAGGGTGCGCTCGCGCGTCAGGCCGAAGCGCGGGCGGAAGGTGCCGCCGCCATCCCTGGCCTCGAGCGAGGTGTTGTAGAGGATGTGCGTGCCGGGATGCTTGAACTCCGGCGTGCCCCAGCACGGCCAGGGCAGGCCGTAGAAATCGTTCTCGACCGGCGAGCCCTTGGCGCCGCGCAGCGTCACCAAGTCGAACTTGTCCTGGTTGGCCATGTGCAGCTTCAGCCGCTCCGGCGACTGGCCGGTGTAGCCGGTCGACCAGCCACCGCGGTTGATCTCCTTGAGGATCGACTCGGCGGTCGGCTCGGGGCCGATCTTGCCCTGCACCATCTCGTAAGGCTTGAACATCGCCTCGGCGAAGCCGAGCTTCTGCGAGAGCTTGTAGATGACCGCGTAGTCACTGGCGGATTCGAAGATCGGCTCGACGACCTTCTCACCCCATTGCAGCGAGCGGTTCGAGCAGGTGCGCGAGCCCGAGGTCTCGAACTGCGTGCAGATCGGCAGGATATAGGTGCCGTTCTTGCGGCCGCCCAGCGAGACGAAGTTGGTCGGGTGCGGGTCGCAGACGACGAGAAGATCGAGCTTCTCCAGCCCCTTCACCGCATCGGGCATGCGCGGGATGGTGTTGCCGCCATGGCCCATGACGAACATGGCCTTGAGGTTGTCCATCTGGTCGACCTGCTCGGCCGGCAGATTGGCCGCGTCGAACCAGCGGGTCGAGGTGTGGCCCGAGGTCTCCATATTGGCCTTGCGCGTGCGCGCCGGCCGGCCGCCCTTGGCCGGAACCTCGTCGAAACGCGAGACGAAGTAGTCGTAATCGACGTTCCAGACCCGGGCCCAATGGCGCCAGGCGCCTTCGACCAGCCCGTAATAGCAAGGCAGGTTCGAGACATCGAGGCCGAAATCGGTGGCGCCCTGCACATTGCAATGGCCGCGGAAGATGTTGGCGCCGGTGCCGCGGGCACCGACATTGCCG
>JAEXUU010000169.1 GCA_023452965.1 Pseudomonadota bacterium
GTGCTCGGGTTCTTCATAGCATTGTCCAGTCGGGTCCTGCGTCCTCCGATTTGTGCGGGTTACGTCCCAAATCGGGGCGCATCCGTACGAATCAGAGACGTTTGAGTCCTTGGCTGAGCGAGGGACGCAGAGTGCGTGCCGTCTGGCCATCGTAGCGTGGCGAGATCGGCCGGTGGGGGTCTGTTAGGGTTAATAAAGCGTTAGGATTGTGGATAACCGTGTAAAATGCGATCTATCTTGCATGCGGAATTCGCCGTCGCGCGCTGCGTGTCGGCATCCGGCTGACGGGGTGGCGTGGGGACGCGACCGGCCAGGGGGCAGGAAAGGGGAGGGCTCGCGCTCTCCCCTTTTCCTTTGCCGACCTTTCCGATTGCCTGGAGCCCGCGCTTGAGCCAGTGAAGGGCCCGATGTCCGTGAACCCAGACGATCGTCTTCGGCCCCCTCCGAGCGAGCCAATCCTCAACCTGCCGGCCGCCGTGGTCTGGCTGATCGCGGCGCTCGTGCTGGTGCAGGGCGCTCGCGAGCTGCTCAGCGCCTATGACGACTTCGTCGTGATGTCCTGGCTCGCCTTCGTACCGGCGCGGCTGACATTGTGGCTCTCGCCGGAGCGTCTCGACGAACTCGCCCAGTCACTCGGCACCGCTGGCAGCGTCGAGTTCGGCCAGCGCCTGCAACTGGTGCGGCTGCTGCTCGCCGATGGCGGCGCGCATCTGTGGACCCTGCTGACCTACGGGCTGCTCCATGGCTCCTGGCTGCATCTGATCTCGAACGTCGTCTGGCTCGCCGCCTTCGGCAGCCCGGTGGCGCGCCGGCTCGGCACCGGCCGCTTCCTCAACCTGATCGCGCTTTCGACCATCGCCGGCGCGCTGCTGCACTGGTGGTCGCGCGAGCTCGACGTGCTGCCGCTGGTCGGCATCTCGGCCGGCGTCTCCGGGGCGACGGCGGCGGCGATCCGCTTCGTCTTCTCGCCGGGCGTGCATTTCGGCGGGCTCGGCCATGACGAGGCGGTGCGGGCGATCCCGGCCGAGCCGCTCGGCAGCCTGTGGCGCAATTCGCGGGCGCTCCTGTTCATCGTGATCTGGTTCGTCACCAACATCCTGTTCGGTGCCGGGCTGGTGCCGATCCTCGGCGAGGAGACGAGCATCGCCTGGGAGGCGCATATCGGCGGCTTCGTGGCCGGATTGCTGCTCTTCCCCTTGCTCGACCGCGGGCCTGTTCGCCGACGCTGAGTCCTGCAACCCCTGCGGGTATGCGCAGGACCGCCTTGCCGTCGCCGCAGAGTTCGCTCACATTCGAACCGATCCAGCGTAGCGCCGGATCGCAGATGGGGGCGACCTGTCGGCTGGCGGCGTTGCAGTGGTTCCAGTGGCCTGTGCGCGCCCTTTGTGGCGCCTATCGTCGGAGGAATACTCGATGAACGTCGCTCACATCCTCGGAAACAAGGGTCACGAAGTCGTCTCGCTCCAGCCTCATCGCACGCTGGGCGAAGCTGCCGGCACGCTTGCCGAAAAGCGCATCGGCGCCGTGGTGGTGACCGGGGCCGATGGCAGCCTGCTCGGCATCCTCTCCGAGCGCGACATCATCCGGGCGATCGGGGCCAGCGGCGCCGAGGCGCTGGCGAGCCCGGTCTCGCGCGCCATGACCGCCAAGGTGGTGACCTGCCGGCGCGAGACCAGCATCGACGAGCTGATGGAGATCATGACGTCGGGCCGCTTCCGGCATGTGCCGGTGGTGGAGGATGGCCGCGTCGCCGGGATCGTTTCGATCGGCGACGTCGTCAAGCACCGCGTCGCCGAGATCGAGGCCGAGAGCAAGGCGATGCGCGACTATATCGCGATGGCCTGAGGGGCGCGGCTCCCCTTCTGATCGAAGGCTCCTGATCGCTGCCGCCGTGGGTCGTCCCGGGCGACCCTAGGAAGACCCGGGACCCATGCCCGAGCTTTGATCGGAAAGGCTCCGGAATGGATCCCGGATCTCCGTTTCGCTGCGTCCGGGATGGCAGTGAGACAGCGCCTTGGCTGTGAAGCCTCAGGACAGCGGCACCCGGTTCGCCGCGATCACGGCGGCGATCTCGTCGAGCGCACGCTCGGTCGCCTGGCGCCCGAGCGCGATCGCCTCCTCGGCGCGGTGAAAATCGAACAGGCCGACGCGGCCGAGCTTGGGGCCGATCATCACATCGGGCGGGTCGCCGGCGAGGCGCGAGCGTGAGATCCGGTCCTGGGTGATGTTGAAGGCGTCGATCATCACGCCGGCAAGGCCGGGCTGGTCGTTGTTGCGGCCGACGAAGCCGCGCACACGCTCCTTCATGCCGCCGAACCAGCCGGAGACCGGCGGCGGCTGCTCGGGATCGAAGGTCTCCGGGTCCGGGTCGGCGCCATGCGACTGGATCACGGTGCCGCGCCCGCCCATGTCGGTGTTCAGGTTGACGCAGAGCACGACATCGGCACCGAGCGCGCGCGCCGCCGAGACCGGCACGGGATTGACCAGCGCGCCGTCCATCAGCCAGCGGCCGCCGAGCTTGACCGGGTCGAACACGCCGGGAAGGGCGTAGGAGGCACGCAGGGCGTCGACCAGCGAGCCGCGCGTCAGCCAGATCTCGTGGCCGGTGCCGAGCTCCGTCGCGATGGCCGCGAACTTCTGCGGGAGATCGGCGCTCTGGATTCCGGAGAGATCGCGCTCCAGGAGCCGCTTCAGTCTGCCGCCGCCGATCAGGCCGGCGCCGCCGATATGGAAGTCCATCAGCCCGACGACGCGCCTTTTGGTCAGGCCGAGGGCGAATTCGGTGAGCTCATCGAGCTTGCCGGCGGAAAAGCAGCCGCCGACGACCGCGCCGATCGAGGTGCCGGCGATCACATCCGGCGCGTATCCGGCTTCAGCGAGTGCCCCGATGACACCGATATGGGCCCAGCCGCGCGCCGCGCCGCCGCCAAGCGCCAGCCCGATCCGCGGCCGGCCATAGCGCAGCCCGGGTTCGATGGTGAGATCGTTCATCGCAGCTCCACCGCCGCCCAAACCGAAAGCACGCCTGGCGATGTTCTCCAGTATCATCGGCACGGTCCTCCGTGGAGGTTCCAGAATCGTGCCAGCCGATGAGCGCAAGGTGAACGGCGCCGAAGATCACAGCGGCTATCGCCCGCTTTTGAAATAAATATGAAAGCTTGGTTTAAGGATTGCCAATACCCAGCCTCAGGCGAAGGTCAGGGGCGCGCCGGCTTCATGGCGCAGGGGCACCGAGCGATAGAAGCAGCTGCGCCGGTGGGTGTGGCAGCAGCCGCCGTCGCCACCGACATTGACCTTGATCCAGAGCGCGTCCTGATCGCAGTCGACGCGCATCTCGACGATGGTCTGGACCTGGCCCGAGGTGTCGCCCTTGTGCCAGAGCTCGCCGCGCGAGCGCGACCAGTACCAAGCCTCGCCGGTCTCGATGCTGCGCTTCAGCGACTCGGCGTTCATATGCGCGACCATCAGCAATTCGCCAGTCTTCGCATCGGTCGCGATGCAGGTGACGAGGCCGTCGCGGTCGAATTTCGGCGCGAGCACGGCGCCTTCCTCGATCTCCCGCTTGTCGGAAAGGCTGGGGTAGGCGGTCATGCTGGGTTCCTGGGTGGGCTGGCTTTGTCGCGGTCGTCGTCATTCCGGGCGAGCCGCGCAGCGGCGACGATCCGGAATCCATCGAAGGGCGGCGGCACTCTACGATGGATTCCGGGACTGCGCTGCGCTTGCCCGGAATGACGGAGTGGTCAAAGCCCGGGGGACTTCACCATGGTGAAGAAGCGGACCTGTTCCGCCGCGTCGCGGAAGCGGCCGGTGTACTGCGTCGTCAGCGTCGAGGAGCCCTGCTTCTGCACGCCGCGCATCGACATGCACATGTGCTCGGCCTCGACGAGAACGGCGACGCCATGCGGCTTCAGCGACGTCTCGATCGCATGGGCGATCTGAGCGGTCATCGTCTCCTGCGTCTGAAGGCGCCTTGCGAAGACATCGACCACGCGGGCGAGCTTCGACAGGCCGACGACACCGCCATTCGGATAGTAGCCGATATGGACCTTGCCGACGAAGGGCACCATGTGGTGCTCGCAATGCGAATGGAACGGGATGTCGCGGACCAGGACCATGTCCTGGTAGCCGTCGACCTCCTCGAAGACCCGGTCGAGAATCGCGCCGGCATCCTCCTGATAGCCGCGGTAGAGCTCGCGATAGGCCTTGGCGACGCGGGCCGGGGTCTCGAGCAGCCCTTCGCGCGACGGATCGTCGCCCGCCCAGAGAATCAGGGTGCGGACCGCATCCTCCGCCTGGGCCTGCGTCGGCTGCTTGATGATGAACTTGCCTGCGGAGGGGCTGATCGCCCGCTCTACGGACAAGGACTTAACCACATTGTCCATGTGGAGCCTCCCGTTACGGTTTTGCCGGCCTGCTCATGCGGGCCGGCGTGACAGACAAGTTCGCCCTGCTCGTCCAATAGACCGGACGCCCTCCCGGAAAGAGCGCCGGCACTCTATATTGGGTGCGAAAGCCGGCAACTCCAGACCCGGCCGGGGCGGCCGATGCTGAACGAAGTCTATAACAAGCGCATCCTGGAATTGGCAGGAAACATTCCGCTGCTCGAGCGGCTCCCGGAACCGGATGCGACCGCGACGGCCCATTCGCGCCTGTGCGGCTCGACTGTGACCGTCGATCTCACCATGGCCGGCGACGTCGTCACCGGCTTCGGTCACGATGTGCGCGCCTGCGCGCTCGGGCAGGCCTCATCCTCGATCATGGCCCGGCATGTCGTCGGCTCGACGGCGGCTGAGCTGCGCGAGATTCGCGAGCGGGCGCGGGCGATCCTGAAGGAGAATGCCGAGCCGCCGGACGGCAAATGGGGCGACCTTGCCGTGCTGGTGCCGGTGCGCGAATTCAAGGCCCGCCATGCCTCGACCATGCTGACCTTCGACGCGGTGGTCGACGCGATCGGCCAGATCGAGGCGAAGCGGCGCGAAATGGCGGCAGGTTGAGCCGGCTATTTCAGGCCGAAGGCGAGGCGGATCTCCGGCAGCGTCTCATTGTAGCGCACGCGGAAGGTTGGGTCGGCGAGCAGGGCCTTGCCGACGACGCGGCCGATCTTGTCGCCGGCCTCGAGGTCGCTGCGGAAATGGAAGCCGCAGACGAGCCGGCTCTCATTATAGGATTTCACCCGCTCCTCGAACCTGTCCGCGAGCTCCGGCACCGCTTCCGAGAGCAGGGTCGCATAGAGGGCGGCGGTCGCGGCATGAGCCGAGGGGAAGGAGGTGCCGCTCGGGCGCCCGCCCGGGCAGGGCTTGATGCGGACCTTGCTCCACATCAGGAAGGGGCGGGTGCGGTTGGTCAGGCGGTTGACGCTCTTCAGGAGGATGCTGAGCTCGATCTGCGCCTCGCGCATCATGAGCCGCACCTCGCGATGGGTGTTCTCGACATAGGCGTGGTCGATGCCGTTCAGGAAGGCCGACAGCGTCTGGTACTGGTCGGCGATCGCCGCCTTCTCGCGCTCGGGCGTGAGGGCGGCGGCGATGGCCTGCACCTCTTCGAACTCGGCCTTGGCTTCGGGGCTGTTCTGGCCCGGCGGCAGGCCGATCACCTTGGCGACGTCGATTTTGGCGGCGTCGAGCCAGATCAGGTAAGGTCGCTGCTGGGCTTGCGCCGGTGCGGCCGCGGCCAGGGCAAGCATCAGCCCGGAGAGGGCGAGGGTGTTTGCGAAGGAG
>JAEXUU010000547.1 GCA_023452965.1 Pseudomonadota bacterium
GCATAGCTCTCGTCGGAGCCGCAGAGGCAGGCGAGCTTTGCGCCCGAAGCGCGGAAGGCTGCGACCAGTGCGTCGAGATCGGTCGCGCCGGCCTTGGCAAAGCCATCGCCGGAGGGCGCGGCGATGCCGCCGGCCTCGAACAGGTTGCGGGCGAAGCCGGAGCGGGCGGTGAAGCCGGCGATCGGCCCCAGCGTGGCGAGGAAGGCCTTCGGCCGCTCGCCGGCGGCTTCGGCGATGTCGGCGCTGGCGCGCAGCGCCTCGAATGGCTCGGCCAGGCGGATGCTCGGCAAGGCCTCGACAGTGATCGCGCCGTTACCGGTGCCCTCGACCGAGGTCGCGGGCGGCGGCGCCAGCACCGAGACGGAGGCTTCCGACAGGTTCGGGAACTCGCTGGTGCCGGTGATCGGCTCGCGCCGGGTCGCAATGGCTTTGGCCCGGGCATCGCGCTCCCGCGCCAGACCCTTCTGGATATGGCCGTTGGCGAGTGCGCCGACGATGCCGGTGAGGTTCCCGGAGCTTTCCGCCTCCAGATCCTGGAACTTGCGCCAGCCCTGCTCGCACAGCGCCTGCGTCAGCGCTTCGAAGCCGCCGGCCCCGGCCGCCGGATCGGCGACGCGCCAGAGATTGGCTTCTACGAGCAGGATCAATTGGGTGTTGCGCGCTACCCGTCTCGCGAAGCCATCGGGCAGGCCGAGCGCCGCGGTGAAGGGCTGGATGCCGATCGAATCGGCGCCGCCAACCCCCGCGGAAAAGCCGGCGACCGTGCCGCGCAGCAGGTTGACGTGCGGATCGCGCCTGGTCAGCGAGCGCCACGCCGTCTCGGCATGGATGAAGACAGGCTTGGGCTCCAGGCCGCAGGCTTGCTGGACGCGGTCCCAGAGCAGGCGCGCGGCGCGCAGCTTGGCGATGGTCAGGAATTCGTCGGTGTCAGCGACGAGCGTGAAGGAGATCGCGTCGCGCGCTTCGGTGAGCGGCATGCCCTGCGCCTCGAGCAGGCGCAGATAGGTCACGGCGGTGGCGAGCACGGCGCCGAGTTCCTGCGACTCGCTCGCGCCCGCCTCGTGCCAGGGGCGGCCATCGGCGGTGAGGAAGGCGCCGCGGAAGCCGCGCGCCTTCAGCGCCGCGATCGTCTCGGCGAGGCGCTGCCCGAGCACCGGCAGCAAAACCGACAGCGTGCCGGAGCTGGCGAGCGCGCCGACCGGGTCCATGCCGAAATCGATCTCGACCGCATCGCCGGCAAGACCGCGATTCTCGACGAGATCGGCCAGGAGCAGCGCATTGCGACGGCCGCCCGGAGCCGGATCGAGCCGCAGCCGGACGAGGTCGAACATCACGCCGGAAAGCGCGGCGTCGAGATCCGCGACGGTCTTCGCCGCGAGCCCGAAGCCGCGAGCCGCGGCGGCGCCTGCAAAGGAGAGGCTGAGGCCGTCGGCGCCACCTTCCAGCTCCGCCAGGGCCAACCGGCTGGCCTCGGCCGGTTCCGGGTGATCGACCCGCGCCGCCACGCGCCAGCGCCGCTGCTGCGGGCGGAGCGGCCGGGCCGCGCTGCCGGTCGCTGCCGGATAAAGCGGTTCGATGCGGATGCCGTCGGCAGTTCGCCCGACCAGCTTCTTCTCGAAATCGGCCCCCTTCAGCACCTTGTCGACGGCGCCGCGCCATTGCTCGCTGGTGGGCGGCGCGAAAGCCCCCATGAAGGGCAGGTCGGCGGGCGAGGTCGAGGTCATCGGCGCGAACTCCTGACGGTCGATGGTGCGACCCTGAAGCTCTCATCGCCAAGCGACGCCGTGAAGGCAAGTGCCGGGCCGCGCCCCGGCCTTTCTCGGTGCGCCGGGCCGGAACAGCAAAACGCCGCCCGAGGGGGCGGCGCTGCAGGAGATGCAAGGGCTCGAATGCGGCTCAGACGAACTGGCCGAGCCCGGGGATCGCGCCGACGATCGCGCCCATCGCGTCCTCGCCCGCCTTCTCGCGGCCGACCGCGAACATCTCCTTCGAGACGCTCTGGATCTGGTCCATGGAGAGGCCCGCGCCCATCAGCTGGCCGCCGAGGGCCATGACGCCGCCGCCACCGCCCATCAGGCCGCCGATCGCGCCCATCAGACCGCCCTTGGCGCCGCCTTCGGCCTCGGCGAGGTTCTGGGCGCCCGGCAGGGCCGCGAAGAGCTGACCGATCTCGGCCGCGGGACCTTCCTTCTGCAGGAAGGCGAGGATGATGCCGATGGCCTTCTTCGCCAGCGACTCGTCCAGGCCAGATGCGGCCATGATGCGGGAGATCAGTTCTTCCATCGTGCGTTCCTCTCGTAGCGAGCCTATGGCGCTCCAAAGATAGTTTACACATAAACTATCCCAAGCGGAAGCGATCTTCATGCTTCCGCCCAACTTCTCGTTTCGCTACATCCGTTGCACGACCTTAAGGCAACGGAGCAGGCGCGACCATGGCGGATGACGGCACGATCCTGATCGGCAAGAGCGTGAAGCCGGAGGTGCTGCTGCTCAAGCTCGCCAACCGGCATGGACTTGTCACTGGCGCGACGGGCACCGGCAAGACGGTGACGCTCCAGGTCCTGGCCGAAGGCTTCGCCAATCATGGCGTCCCGGTCTTCGCCGCCGACATCAAGGGCGACCTTTCCGGCGTCGCGGCGCCCGGCGATTCGAAGCCGCCCTTCGTCAAGCGGGCCGAGGAGCTCGGGTTAAAGTACCAGCCCGACCAGTTCACCACCGTGTTCTGGGACGTCTTCGGCGAGCAGGGCCATCCGGTGCGCGCCACCATCTCCGAGATGGGGCCGCTTCTGCTCTCCCGCCTGCTCGACCTCAACGACACGCAGGAGGGCGTGCTCAACATCGCCTTCCGCATCGCCGACGAGCAGAAGCTCCTGCTTCTCGACCTCAAGGATCTGCGCGCCGTCCTCGCCTTCATCGCCGAGAACGCCTCGGAGCTGACGACGAAATACGGCAATGTCTCAACCCAGTCGGTCGGGGCGATCCAGCGTCAGCTTCTGGTGCTCGAAAACCAGAAGGGCGAGAAATTCTTCGGCGAGCCGGGGCTCGAGATCAGCGACCTGATGAAGACCGACCGCGACGGGCGCGGCGTCATCAACATGCTCGCGGCCGACAAGCTGATGGCCAATCCCCGGCTCTACGCGACCTTCCTGCTCTGGCTGCTCTCCGAACTGTTCGAGCAGTTGCCGGAGGTCGGCGATCTCGACAAGCCGAAGCTCGTCTTCTTCTTCGACGAGGCGCATCTCTTGTTCAACGGCGCGCCGAAGGCGCTTCTGACCGCGGTCGAGCAGGTGGTGCGCCTGATCCGCTCCAAGGGCGTCGGCGTCTATTTCGTCACCCAGAACCCGCTCGACATTCCCGACACTGTGCTCGCCCAGCTCGGTAACCGCGTCCAGCATGCGCTGCGCGCCTTCACCCCGCGCGACCAGAAGGCGGTGCGCGCCGCGGCCGAGACCTTCCGTCAGAACCCCAAGTTCAAGCCGGAGGAGGCGATCACCCAGCTCGCCGTCGGCGAGGCGCTGACCTCGACGCTGGAAGGCAAGGGCACGCCGACCATGGTCGAGCGGACGCTGATCGCCCCGCCCATGGCGCAGGTCGGGCCGATCACCCCGCAGCAGCGCGCCCAGTGCATGCGCGACTCCGGATTCGCCGGCAAATACGACACGATGGTCGATCGCGAGTCGGCCTATGAGGAGC
>JAEXUU010000240.1 GCA_023452965.1 Pseudomonadota bacterium
GGGGCCGACTCCAGGGCGCGCCCGGCTCCAACGATCAGGCCGTAGCTGTTGGCATCGTAGCCAAGCATGGACCCGCGTGTGTTTTGATCGCCACTGGCACCAAATACCAAGGCGTAGCCTTGCCAGTCGGTGCCGGGCCGCAACATGCTTTGGCTCAGGCCTTGGCGGGCGGTTTGCATGATCGAACGCTCGTGCATCAGGGAGGCGGCCATGGCAGCGCTGTAGCCGGCGGGTGATATCTGGTTCAGAGCAGCGGGTATTTGTGAACCGTCCGTGGCCGAGAAGTCGAGCGTCTGGAACAGGGCTTGTGCGGGTGCCGTTCCGGCGGCGGCCAGTTTGAATAAAGCCTTGCCGGCCTCGCGCTGGTTGTTGTCACGGCCATACTGGCTGTAGGCATTGTCGGCTCGGGTGGCAGACAAGCGGTAGCGCTCGTTACCCAAGGGTGCCGCTTCAAACTGCAAGGTGGGCGATACGGCGGTGATCTGTGTGGCGTCAAAGCTGCCGCTGTAGCTGGCTGCCTCTACAAACGAGCCAGTGTCGACCGCCCAGGCGTTTTGATACCAATCGGCCACTGGCGTCAGTTTCAGCGTGCCAGCCAGGTCTGCATTGCCATTGATGGCAAGCGCGTCATGGTCGCCTTTGCCATCAAACTCGGCCACCAGTTGGCCCGTTGCGGTTTGCTGGAAGTCGCCATTTACCTTGATGCGTCCGACTGAGTTGCCTGGTGTCAGGGTGCCGGCGTTAATCAGGCTCTGGCCGCTGGCCAGATCGAAGCTGGCATTGCCGCCTAATGTTGCCGCTTCATTGAGGGTGGCGTTGTGGACCTGCAAGGTGCCGTTCAGTTGTGTTGTGCCGCCGTCAAAGGATAGAGCCAGATTGTCTTTGCCTGTGATGTTACCGGCGTAGCTCAAGTGGAAGGTGGCATCGGGCTGATCAATGCTGCGACCCATATTGTCGGCAGCCTGGCCAAAGGACAGTGTGGTCAGGCGCAACTGATTGTTGTCGTCACGCTCTGCATAATGCG
Source organism: Pseudomonadota bacterium (assembly GCA_023452965.1). Next base: position 1,025 of record JAEXUU010000240.1, read on the forward strand.
AAACGATATCGCCTTCAATTTGGGCGCCTTGCATCAGATTGATGCGTTCGACGTAGGCATTGTCGGAAATCAGGATGGCTGCTTGCCGGCCTGCGATCCGCCCGCTAATGTCGGCTTGTTCAACCAGCGGGCCGTTCAGTTCGGGGAGCAGGGCTTCATTGGTTCCATTGATGCTGCGTATGTAGGAGCCACGACGCTCGACTTCGTTGCTTAGTGAGTTAGTGCCAAAATCAAAACGCAGTCCTACGCCCTGAGGGCCGGTGGCCTGGATGTCGCCGCGATGGACCAGTGTGTGCCCGCGTCCGTAGGCAAATTGCACGCCTTGTCCGTTCAAGCCATCTGCGTAGATTCTGACGCCTGGGTCGATGACAAGGGTGTTGTTCTCGCCATCCACCCGTATCCCTGCGCCGCCTGATCCTGCAGCCAGCAGGTCAGCGGCTTGTCGGATCTGATTATTGCTGCCATAGATATGCAGGCCCAGACCCAGTGTGGATTGGTTGTATTGGCCTGGAAGGTAGTGCGTGCCTTCGGCATTGCGGGCAAAGAAGCCTTGTGTATTCACCAGTTCAAGGCCATCGCCGTAGATCGAGCGTCCGAAGAAGTTTGCCCGGTCTATGGTGTAGCCCAGGTCTTGCAGTACCGCCAGTTCAGCTTCCATGAAGCCTGAATAGTTGCGGTAGTTCTGGTGGCTCATGACGCTGTTTCGAAGTTCGATATGGCTCATGAAGTCGTCATCTACGCTGCCGCCGTCACCCAGAATCTTGATGGGTACACCACGCAGGCCTCCAGCCAGGACTTGCTCGATATTGGCACCGACCAGGAAACCCTTGTCCTGGCGCAGATCGAAGGCATTAGCATCGTAGGGGATGTTACAGCCGGTACACAGAATGCTCTGGCCCGCGCGTGCAGGATTGCCGTTGTCGTCTCTTAGCAGTTGAGTCCAGCTATTGAGCTGGTTTTTGAAATACGGTCGTATGTCTTTGTCATCCCCCCAGTTTTCTACGCTGCTGGAAATACCCAGCCCATGAGCGATTTCGTGAATGGCTGTCAGAAGTACGCTGTCTTTTCCGCTAAGCGGTGTTTGCGTCAAAGCCGGGTTCAGTGCGTAGTCGTCCTGGCCCAGGCCAAAAAAACCGTGCCCGCCTAAAGGTAGCGTGCCTGTTGCGGGTGAGAGGCCCAGGATGTTTTGCTGCATTTGCGTTAGTGTGCTCTTGCCGCCGTTTGCCTCGAGTGAGCCGCCGTAGGCATTGCCTGGCATGTCAACAGTGCCAATATTGACGATGGTCGCCGGGTTATCGCCTTGCGGTTGGAGTATTTCTGCCCAGTAGCGCAGGCCCTCGACGATCTCGTTTTTATAGGCTTCATGGCCTTGCCAGCTCCAGAAGGACGTTTCGCTGTCGTCGAATATTCCATCGCCAATTTCGAAAAATCGCGCGATAAAGACGGGGCGTCCCGAGGAGTTTTCTATTGTTCTGTCTTCCAGGGCTTGAGCAGACAGTGGGGCAATGGTCAGCGCCAGGGCGGCATACAGTTTTGTTAGTTTCATTGTTGAGCAGGTGTTGAATGCGCGAGATATTGTTTGCACTGAATGGCCCCTGAGGTAGAGGAAACAGTTTGATTAGAGTGGGGCGTTCATTGTTGCTGCATCGTGAGGGGCTGACGCAGGGGAGGCTCCTTTGCTCAGCGTCG
>JAEXUU010000255.1 GCA_023452965.1 Pseudomonadota bacterium
TGAAGTTCAAGGTCACCAAGGACCTCGCCGACGCGGTGGCGTAAAGCCAGCCATCGGCTAGCACATGGTCTCAGGCGACGGCGTCGGCCAGATCCTTGGTGACCTTGAACTTCACGACGGTCTTGGCGGGAACCTTGATCGTCGCGCCGGTCGACGGGTTGCGGGCCTCGCGGGCCTCGCGCTTGGCCGCTGCCAGCTTGCCGATGCCGCCGAGGGTGACGTCGCCACCGGACTTCAGGGTCTTGGCGACGACGCCGGCGAGCGAGCCCAGGATGGCCGAGACGTCGGCCTTGGTCTTGCCGGTCTCGTCGGCGATGGCGGCGATCAGTTCGTTCTTGGTCATACAACCCTCCTGGAAGAGCAATGATGAGAGTAGCCTCGCTCCGGCGCCGCTTTTGAAGGCCGGAGCGTCGCGGCGAATCGGTGCGCGGTCGCGCGCGAACCCACCGTGTTGCATGGCTGCCATCCAAAAACGACAGCATTGGGCCTAGATACGCACAGAATACGGCATCGTTCCGCTGAAAAATGCGCTTTTCCGGTCCTGCTCGAGCGGGAGGGACGAGGAGGAAGGGCGATTGACAAGCTTCGCGCTGATATTTCAAGCTTGAAATAATAAAGGGGAACGAGCGCGCATGAAGGTCATCATCGTAGGCGGCGGCATTGGCGGCCTCAGCTTGGCGCTCATGCTGCACGCACGTGGCATCGCGGCGACGGTCTACGAGCAGTCCACCGAGATCCGGGAGGTCGGCGTCGGCATCAATACGCTGCCGCACGCCATTCGCGAGCTCGCCGAGCTCGCTCTGCTGCCGGCGCTCGACGCCGTGGCGATACGCACCCGCGAGCTGGTCTACATGAATCGCTTCGGCCAGGCGGTCTGGCGCGAGCTGCGTGGCCTGCATGCGGGCGCGCCGGTCCCGCAATTCTCGATCCATCGCGGCCGGCTCCAGGGCGTGATCAGGGACGCGGTGATCGAGCGGCTCGGGCCCGATGCGCTCCGCTGCGGCCGTCGCCTGCAGGGCTTCTCGCAGGACGAGGGCGGCGTCACCGCGCATTTCACCGATTCCCGCCGCGGCGAAGGCGGGGAGACGGCGCGGGCGGATCTGATGATCGCGGCCGACGGTATCCATTCGACCGTGCGGGCCCACTACTTTCCGGATCAGGGCTCGCCACGCTGGAACGGCGTGCAGATGTGGCGCGGCGCCTGCGATTGGCCCGCCTTCCTCGACGGCGAGAGCATGATCATCGCTGGCGGCATGGCCGGCAAGCTCGTGCTCTATCCGATAGCGGAGGGGAGCAAGCCGGGAACGCGACTGACGAACTGGGTGGTCAACATCCGCACCGGCGACCCGGCCAAGCCGCCGCCGAAGGAGGCCTGGTCGAAGCCCGGCCGGCTCGAGGACGTCCTGCCCTTCGCCCGCCGCTTCACGATACCGGGGGTCGACATCCTCGCTCTGATCCAGGCGACGCCGGGCTTCTGGGACTATCCGATGTGCGACCGCGATCCGCTGCCGCGCTGGACCCATGGCCGCGTCACCCTGCTCGGCGATGCCGCCCATCCGATGTATCCAGTGGGCTCGAACGGCGCCTCGCAGGCGATCCTCGATGCACGCTGCCTTGCCGACCAACTGATCCGGGCCGAGCACCCGCGCCTGGCGCTCGCAGCCTATGCGGCGCAGCGCCTGCCGGCGACCGCCGAGATCGTCGCGATGAACCGGGCCGGTGGTCCGGAGCGCGTCATCGATGCCGTCGAGGAACTGGCGCCGAACGGCTTCGAGGATGTCGAGCGCGTACTGTCCTACGCCAAGCGCGAGATGATCGTGAAGACCTATGCCGGCAAGGCCGGCTTCGCCAAGGAGCAGCTCGCGCGGCGGTCCTGATCTACGGCGTCGCAGCCCTCACCAGAGGCGCGATCCTGTCGATCCGGTTCGTCCAGATCCCCGGGAGCGGCCGGCCGAGCCGGGCGAGATCCTCGGCCCTGTCGATGCCGGTCGAGACTTCGCCGCCGACCAGCGGGCCGGCGACGATGACCTCGCTGCCGACAGCGCGCATGCGCGCCGTGAAGCGCTCCGGCCAGCCCCAGAGCCATTTCGTGTAGTTCGAGGGGATGAGCAGCAGTTGCTTCGCGCACTCGTCCGGCGTGATGCCGGCCCAGCCCATGGCGAGATAGCGGATGAGGCAGCGCTTCTCGGCCTGCGCCGACATGGTGACGAGCGAGGGCAGGGCTTCGCGCAAGGCGGCGACCGGCGGCTCGCCGCCATAGACCATCAGCCGGGCGAGCCGTTCCGGGGGAAGCTGCGAAAGCCGCTGCGCGAGGCTGCGCCCTTCTTGCGCGTCGCGGCTCTTGACGTTGATCAGCAGACGCTGGTTCGGCAACCGGTCGAGCACCTCGTCGAGCGACGGCATCGGTCCGATGCCCTGGCCACGAAAGGGAAAGCTCTTGCCGCCATCGGCGGTGTAGCCATGGCCGATGTCGAGCGCTTTCAGCTCGCCCATCGTCTTGTCGCGCGTCGTGCCTGCGCCATTGGTGCGGCACTCCAGCGTCCAGTCGTGAAACACCGCGAACTGGCCGTCCCGAGTCGGGTGGACATCGATCTCGACGATGTCGGCACCCGCGGCGAAGGCCGCCTCCATCGAGGCGATGGTGTTCTCGATGTAGCGATGCTCGGGCGGATCGATCCGCGTCGCGGTGCAGGTCGCGGCGTCGATGCCTTCGGCCGAATAGGTCTGGGCGAGGCCGCGATGGGCGAGCAGCACCGGCCGCTCGGTCAGTTTCGGCGCCAGCAAGGAGCTGTTCTGGAAGGCGGCGAGCCCGGCAATCAGACCGAGTGCCAGAAGCACGTATAGCGCGAATCGTTTCATTGCTTCCTCCTTCGCGCGATTTCGGGGAGGAAGCAGGCGGAATTTCGGCTGGATTCAGCCGGCTTCGGTCAGCTGGGCGATCCGCGCCTTCAGCACGGCATTTTCCTGCTCGAGCAGCTTCAGCCGGCGCAGAAGATCGAGCTGGACAGGCTCGCCGTCTTGCCTGGCGGGCCTGGTGAATTCGACGCCCTGGTGCGCGCTGTCTCGCCAGCGCGCCCGTGCCATCCGGCTCTCGCGCTTCAGCGGGAAATAGAGCTCGAACATTTCGGGCGTGGCGACCGCGTCGGAGAGGACGAGCAGGGCACCATGGTCGGAGAGGTTTCTGACCGTGCAATCCAGCGTCGACCGGCGCTGGTTGAAGATGATCTGGGCACCGATCAAGGTGCGGTTGCGGACGTGCTGGCGGCGTTCGGTGGTAGGAACAGGCATCGGCCGGGCCTTCCTGTGGGAGGCCCGCACCATGCACCAAAACCCGCTTTCGGCGTGATTTACCTATGGTTAACCCTAACGCCGGCCATGCGAGCTCGCGCTTCCGGCTCAGCCGGCATCCGGGGGAGGCGGCAGGAAGTCGATCTCGTAGCGCGCCGCGAGCGCCACCACTTCCGCCGGGTTCTGTTCCTTCATCGAGTGGATCGCCCAGAAGAGATCGTAGAGGCGGCCGGTCGGCGCGACCCAGAACAGGCACTTCACCGGCGTGTCGCTCTTGTTGAACAGCCCGTGCGGGACATTGCGCGGCAGCCGGATCAGGTCGCCCGGCAGCGCATGCGATTCCTGGCCGTCGAGCACGAGATCGAGCCGGCCCTCCAGCATGTAGATGAACTCGTCCTGGGTCGGGTGGATGTGCGGCGGCACGAAGGTGCCGGGCGGGAAGATGGCGTGCCAGGAGAAGCTGTCCTCGCTCAGGGTCTTGGGCACATAGGTTTGGCCCAGAATGTTCCAGGTGATCGCGTCGATGCCCTCATTGGCGCGGGTCACGCCGGCGGTCAGCGGCTTCATCATAGGTCTCCTTCTCCAGTGAATGCGTCGGAAGTGCGTTGCGGTTCCGTGCTCGCGACCGCGCCGGAAAGTGAAGGGTCGCCTGGGATCGCTCTCTTGCCGGCTGCGCTCGTCGCGAGAGCGAGATCGCTCTCGTCCTTGAGGCCGATTCCGGTCAGCGAACGGCGAAAAGCCTCGGCGATCAGCCAGGAGAGTTTGAAGGCCGCGTGCTCATAGGCGAGGCCCCCCGGGCGGATGTTCGAGATGCAGTTGCGGTTGGCGTCGGTCAGGCCCGGTTGCGGCGCGAAGGTCAGATAGGCGCCGAGTGAATCCGGCGAGGACAGGCCGGGCCGCTCCCCGATCAGCACGGCGACCGCACGCGCGCCCAGCGCCACGCCAATCTCGTCGCCGAGAGCAACCCGCGCCTCGCGCCCGACGACGAGCGGGGCGAGCCGCAAGCCCAGCCGCGCCAGCAACGGCAACAGCGCCGCGACGAACGGGACGACATTCTGGTGAATCGCGGTCGAGGAGAGACCATCGGCCGCGACGATCGCCAGGTCGAAGGCGCCGCGCTTTGCAGGCAGTGCCTCGCGGCTTCCGGGTGAGAGCCTTCGCCCGAGATCGGGTCGACGCAGATACTCCTCGCGTGAGCCCGCGGCACTCTCGACCTGAATCACTTCCGGGCCGAGCGCAGCAAGCCGGCCGGCCACGTCGTCGGCGTGAAATGGTGCATGCACTGCGTCGCGGGCCTGGGCATGGGCCATGCCGAAGCGGAGCACTTCCCGTGTCGGCAGGGAGGCGCCGGAACGGCCGAGCGCGACACGCGCCGGGGTGAGCGTCGCCAGATCGGCGAATTGCCGCGCTCCGGGCTTCGGCCTCTCGCTCATGCTGCCCTGCCCGGCACCGCTGCCAGAAGGGCCTGCACGCCTTGTCCCGCGCTCAGGCGACCGGCCGCATCGGTGATGCTCATGCGCTGCAGCCAGGCCTCGAATTCGGGGGCGCGCTTCAGGCCGAGAACCTCGCGGATATAGAGTTGGTCGTGGAAGGAGGTGGACTGGTAGTTCAGCATCACATCGTCGGCGCCGGGCACGCCCATGATGAAATTGATGCCGGCCGTGCCCAGCAGGGTCAGCAGCGTGTCCATGTCGTCCTGATCGGCCTCGGCATGATTGGTGTAGCAGATGTCGCAGCCCATCGGCACGCCGAGCAGCTTGCCGCAGAAATGGTCTTCCAGCCCGGCCCGGATGATCTGCTTGCCGTCATAGAGATATTCCGGCCCGATGAAGCCGACGACGGTGTTGACCAAAAACGGCTCGTAAGCCCGGCAGACCGCATAGGCGCGCGCTTCCAGCGTCTGCTGGTCGACGCCGTGATGGGCGTTTGCCGAAAGGGCCGCGCCCTGGCCGGTTTCGAAATACATGACGTTGTCGCCGACCGTGCCACGCTTCTGCGAGCGGCCCGCCGCCATCCCTTCCTGCAGAAGAGAGAGATCGATGCCGAAGGAGGCGTTGGCGGCCTGCGTACCCGCGACGGACTGGAAGACGAGGTCGACCGGTGCCCCTTGTCCGATCAGGGCGATCGAACTGGTGACGTGGGTCAGCACGCAGCCTTGTGTCGGTATCCCGAAGCGGGCGATCAGTTCGTCGAGCAGGCGCAGCAGCTCTCCGATGCGGCCCAGGCTGTCGGAGGCCGGGTTGATGCCGATGACCGCATCGCCGCAGCCATAGCTCAGCCCGTCTATGGTCGAGGCGAGGATGCCGGCGGCATCGTCTGTCGGGTGGTTGGGCTGGAGGCGCACTGCGAGCCGTCCCGGCAGGCCGAGCGTGTTGCGGAAACGTGTGACGACCCGGCATTTGCGCGCGACCAGGATCAGGTCCTGGTTGCGCATCAGCTTCGACACCGCTGCCGCCATCTCCGGCGTGATGCCCGGGGCAAGCTGCGCCAGCAACTCCGTCGTCGCGATATCGGAGCAGAGCCAGTCGCGGAACTCGCCGACCGTGAGCGCGGCGACCGGTGCGAAGGCGGCCGCGTCATGCGTGTCGAGGATGAGGCGCGTGACCTCGTCCTCTTCGTAGGGGATCAGCGCTTCATGCAGGAAGGTCCGCAGCGGCAGATCCGCGAGGGCGATCCGTGCCGCCATCATCTCCTGCATGTTGCCGGCGGCGAGCCCCGACAGCTGGTCGCCCGAGCGCAGCGGCGTCGCCTTCCCCATCAGCTCGCGGAGGTCGGCGAAGACATGGCTCGTTCCGCCGACTGCGACGCGATACCCCATTTGCCTGTCTCCCTCCCAGCTCACGCCAGAGCATGGCCCGGTCATCGAGTTAGAGGCGGATCCGTCTCTACAGATTCAGGAAGCGGTCCTTGACCGCGCCGTCGCTGCGCAACTCCTCGCTCGTGCCGCGCCAGACGACGCGGCCCTTTTCCAGCACGATATGCCGATCGGCGATCTTCGCCAGCGCATCGACATTCTTGTCGATCACCAGGATCGACTCGCCCTCGGCCTTCAGCGCCGCGAGGCAGGCCCAGATCTCCTGGCGGATGATCGGTGCGAGCCCCTCGGTCGCCTCGTCGAGGATGACGAGCTTGGGATTGGTCATCAGCGCCCGGCCGATCGCGAGCATCTGCTGCTCGCCGCCCGAGAGCTGGTTGCCGCCCTTGGCACGGCGCTCCCTGAGCCGCGGCAGGAAGGCGTAGATCCGCTCCAGCGTCCAGCGCGGTTGGCCGAAGCGGCTGGCCGCCGTCGCGATCAGGTTCTCCTCGACCGAGAGCGTCGGGAAGATCTGGCGGCCTTCGGGCACGAGGCCGATCCCGGCCTGCGCAAGGCGGAAGGGTGCGCTCCCGGTGAGGTCGACCCCGCCGAAGCTGACCCGCCCCGCCTTCGGGCGAAGCAGTCCCATGATCGAGCGGATCGTCGTGGTCTTGCCCATGCCGTTACGGCCGAGCAGGGTCACGACCTCGCCCGCGCCGACAGAAAGGTCGACGCCGAACAGGATCTGCGCCTCGCCATAGCCGGCATCGAGGTTCTCGACCGTCAGCACGGCTCAGCCCTCCTCGCCGAGATAGGCTTCGCGCACCCCGGCATCGGCCCTGACCGAGACCGGATCGCCCGAGGCGATGACCCGCCCATAGACCAGCACGCTGACCTTGTCTGCGAGCGCGAAGACCGCCGCCATGTCGTGCTCGACGAGCAGCATGGCGTAACGGCCCTTCAGGCTGGAAAGCAGCTCGATCAATCGCTCGCCTTCCTCGCGGCCGACGCCGGCCAAGGGCTCGTCGAGCAGGATCGCCGCCGGCTCCAGGGCGAGCGCCATGGCGAGCTCGAGCGCCCGCTTCTCGCCATGCGAGAGCCGGCCGGCAGGAACGTCTGCCCGGTCGGCGAGGCCCACGGCTTCGAGCGCGGCCAGGGCAGGGCGGTTCAGCGCCGCGTCGTTCGCCGCGTTGCGGAAGAGGGAGAGCGGGTGCGCCGCCTTCGCCTGCACGCCGAGCGCGACGTTCTCCAGCACCGAAAGCGAGGCGATGGTCGAGGTGATCTGGAAGGTGCGGGCGAGCCCGCGCCGCGCCCGCTTCTCCGGCGTCAGCGCCGAGATGTCCTCGCCGCGAAAGCGGATCGCGCCGCTGTCGGGCTTGAGCATGCCGGAGATCTGGTGGACGAGCGTGGTCTTGCCGGCGCCGTTGGGGCCGATCAGCGCGTGCAGTTCGCCGGGGGCGAGGCTCAGGCTGACATCGTCGGTCACCTTGAGGGCACCGAAGGATTTGCGCACGGAATCAAGGGCGAGGACCGGTTCAGTCATGCGTCGCGGCCACCGCCGGCCCGGCGCAGCATGCCGACGATGCCGCCGCGGGTGAACAGCACGAAGAGCACGATCAGCGGCCCGAAGATCACCCGCCAGTGCTCGGTCAGATGCGAAAGCGCGTCCTCGGCGATGAGATAGGCGATGGCGCCGATGATCGCGCCATGCAGCGAACCGACGCCGCCAAGGACGGTCATGAAGATCAGCTCGCCCGAGCGCTGCCAGGACATGAAGGCCGGGCTGACGAAATCGGTGTGGTTGGCGAGGAAGAAGCCGGCGAGCCCGGCGAGCATCCCGCTGATCACATAGGCGACGAGGCGTATGCGAGTGACGTCGAAGCCGGTGACCGAAACCCGCACCGGATTCTCGCGTGAAGCACGCAGGATGCGCCCGAAGCGCGAGGCGACGAGGATGCGCACCAGCACATAGCAGCCGGCCAGCGCCGCGAGCACGCAGTAGAAGAAGCCCGTGCGGGTCGAGAACAGGTCGAGGCCGGCGATCGTGCTCTTCTCGTAGAGCGTCAGCCCGTCATCGCCGCCATAGGCGGAGAGTGCCTGCGCCAGGAAATAGACCATTTGGCCGAAGGCGAGGGTGATCATGATGAAGGTGACGCCGCGGGTGCGCAGGCAGATCGCGCCGGTGACCGCTGCGAACAGTGCGCAGATGCCGAGCAGCACCGGCAGGATCACCAGCGCCTCGGCCTGTCCCTCGGTGATCATGATGCCGGTGACATAGGCGCCGATCCCGAGAAAGGCAGCGTGGCCGAACGAGACGAGGCCGCCGACGCCGAGGATCAGGTCGAGCGAGAGCGCCGCGATCGCGAAGATCATCGCCCGCGTCAGCAAGGCGAGCCAGCCGGCCGGCATGCCGAGGCTGACGGCGAGCGGCGCCAGCGCCAGCAGGCCGAAGAGCAGGATCGGGAGCAGCAGCCGGCCGCGCTTCCGCGGAGCCGGGGCGGCGATCGTCTCGGCCAGCGCCGGAGCCGTGCTCATGTGCGGCCCCGCGAGGGCAGCAGCCCCTCCGGCCGCAGGAACAGCACCACCGCCATCAGCAGGTAGATCAGCATCGAGGATAGGGCGGCGCCGGTGGCCCGGGCCGAGGGCGCGCTCATGAACAGGCGCAGCAGGTCGTTCATGAAGGAGCGGCCGAGCGTATCGACGAGGCCGACGATCAGCGCCGCGACGAAGGCGCCGCGGATCGAGCCGATGCCGCCGATGACGATGACGACGAAGGCGAGGATCAGCACGGTGTCGCCCATGCCGGGCTCGACCGAGAGGATCGGCGCGGCCATCGCCCCGGCGAAGCCGGCCAGCATGGTGCCGAAGGCGAAGACGATCATGAACAGCTTGCGGATGTCGACGCCGAGCGCCGAGACCATCGGCGCGTTCGAGGCGCCGGCGCGCAGCAGCATGCCGGTGCGGGTGCGGTCGACGACGAACCAGAGCAAGAGGCCGACCGCGAGGCCCGCCCCGATCAGGGCGAAGCGGTAGGTCGGGTAGAGGATGCCGTCGATCAGCGCGACATTGCCGGAGAGGAATTCGGGTACCGGCACGGAGAGTGGCGCGGCGCCCCAGATGATCTTGACTCCCTGATTGAGCAGCAGAATCAGCCCGAAGGTCGCCAGCACCTGATCGAGATGGTCTCGTTCGTAGAGATGTCGGAAGACCAGGAATTCGAGCGCGAGCCCCAGAAGCAGCGCGGCCGCTAGCGCGAGGATCAGTCCGAGCAGGAAGGAGCCGGTCAGGCTGACGAAGGTCACGGCGAGATAGGCGCCCAGCATG